>NZ_JBDZDI010000002.1:0-93417 GCF_040044975.1 Gordonia oleivorans | reverse complement strand
GTTCCGCCGAACGCTCACCGACCCAGCGTTCCGCCGAACGCTCACCGACCCAGCGTTCCGCCGAACGCTCACCGACCCAGCGTTCCGCCGAACGCTCACCGACCCAGCGTTCCGCCGAACGCTTACCGCCCCAGCGTTCCGCTGAACGCTGCGTGAACCACGATTTGTTTCGCCTCGACACATTCGGCGATGTCCGACAAGCGGATGATGTTGCTGTGCAGTGACCGAGTGGTGTGCGGTATCAACAACACCATCGCCACGCCCACTATCAGTCGAGGAGCACTCCCATCGAGATGGACGAACAAGTGACTCCTGAGGCACCGGTCGACGGCCGGCCCGCGCGGCGCCCCCGCGGACTCGGGTTCCGCGCCTGGGTGACCACACGCATCGTCCGGCGCATCCTGCGCATGCTCGCGATGCTCAAGATCGTCCACGTCCGGGTATCCCACCGGGAGGTCGTGCCGCGGTCGGGACCGGTGATCCTCGCGAGCAACCACATCTCGATGCTCGACGGGATCTTCCTCTGGGGAGCGCTGCGCAGACGGGCGATCGCCATCGCCATGGCCGAACTGTGGTCGTGGCCGGTCGCCGGCTGGCTGGTCCGCAAACTCGACTTCATCCCGGTGGAACGCACGAGCAAGGTCTCGGGATCGACGGCGTTGGAGCGGTTGGAGACCGCACTGCGATTCGGCGGCGCGGTGATCATCTATCCCGAAGGCCGGTGCGTCCCACCCGGTGAGCATGTCCGATTCAAACCTGGTGCCGCGGTTCTCGCCTTCCGCACCCGCACCCCGGTGATCCCGGTGAAGATCATCGGCTCCAATGACGTGTTGCCGCTCAAGAAGTTTCGCCGCAACGGCAAGGCGTTCGATCGGCACCGGCAGGTCACCCTGCTCTTCGGAGAACCACTCCAGCCCGACGATTTCGCCACACCGGGCGATCTCCTACGCGAATTGCGTTGGCAGATCGACGCGATGGGCCCGACGCCGACGCCGGGATAGTTATCCACAGGCGAGCCGGCGAAGGCGGTGAGCGTCCGCGGGTACTGCATGCTGGAGCGGCCAGGTCGGTGATCGCGGAGGGGACGGTCACCGGCCGGGAGCACCGGCACCATACGACCATCCCGGGCGCGCAACGGTGAGCTCCTCACGACCCGATATACTCGCCACGCCGTGACCGGGTCGCCCGCTGCGGCACGCCTCCGTAGCTCAGGGGATAGAGCAGCTGCCTTCTAATCAGCTGGTCGCAGGTTCGAATCCTGCCGGGGGCACTCAGAGATTCACTCACTCGCGCGGGTGCTCACCATTCGCGCAGGTCCCGGCCACTCGCGCAAGTCGTCGACAGCCCGCGCGACCCGATAACACTCGATAGCCCCGAGATCGATCGCACTTCTCCACAAGCGTTCCCACCCAGGGAACCGATCGCGCTCCCGTGCGTCGGATATGTCATCGACCATCCCACGCACCCGGAGGAGCAGTCATGACAGACCACCCACTCACCGATCTCCTGCACAACGGAATCGGGAGCACCCTCCCCGACGGTGTGCTGGGCGTCGGACTCGACCCCGACGACATCGCGGCGATCTCCGCGCAGTGGAACACCCAGAGCGAGGTCATCGGCGACATCGACCTGGGCACCCTCGCCGCCACGCCCGGACCGGCGAGCCGCGTCGTCGGCGCTCTGCGTGCCACGCCCGAGTCGGCAACGGCCTGCCTCGACGGCATCAGCAGACGTCTGCACGCGATGAGTGTGGCACTCGAGTGCTTCTCGAGTACGTCGGTGGACAGCGACGAACACGTCGCACGCATCTTCGGCTTCATGAGCGAACGCTGATGCGCCCCAACATCTCTGGCCTGTGCGGCTGGAACACCGATGCGATCACCGGCGCCGGAGAGGCCACCGGACGCGCCGCGCAGACCCTCGACGGCGCGCGCCACGCCTTCGCCGACTCCGTTCAGTGGCCGTTCTTCTGGTTCGGCCGCACTCACGATGCCGCGCAGCGATGCGTCGCACAGGAGGCCGACCACGTCGACGAGGTCCGAAATGTGTTGCAGCAGATCACCGACGAGGCCAAGGATGCCGGAACCGATCTGACCCACGCCAAGCAGGTGGTGCTGCTCGCGGTCTCCGAGGCGCTCAGGGCCGGATACGACGTCTCCGACGCCGGGATGGTGACCCATCGAGAGGCCGCCCGAGCCGACGGCGCCGCCGCCCATCAGGGCCGGATACAGCGCGGACTCGATGTCATCGACGAGATCGACGAACTCTACGGGGCCCGCCTCGACGATCTCCGGGGTGATCTCGCGGCGATGGTCGGTGGCCAACCCGACATCACCGTCCCCGGGATCGGCACTCTCGACGCGGACACGATGGTGGACCGGCTGGAGCAGTTGAGCATCGAGCAACGGCGCACGCTTCTCGCCGGGCTGTCCCCCACCGACATGCGCCGGCTCATCCAGGCCGACCCGGAACGCGTCGGCAACCTCGACGGGGTGCCGTTCGAGATACGCGGCATCGCCAACGAGATCAACATCCGCAACGCGCTGGCCACCGAGATCCGCACGCACGGACCCGACACCCAGCATGCGACGACGCTGCGCTCCTATCTCGGCCAGCGGGCTATCCCCCTGGACGCGAAGAACATGAATTCCGTTACGGCGCAGGAGGTCCCGGAAGGAGTCGACACCGAACGGGTCTACGTCTCGTTCACCGACGGCGAGAATCCCCGCCTCATCGAGATGGTCGGCTCACTGACTGCGAGAACACGCAACGCCACCGTCTATGTCCCCGGAACGGGCACCAACGTCAATGGGTACGGCGGCAGCAACTGGCAGTCGGCCTGGAATCTCGCGCAGCAGACCGGCGGCCCGGTGTTCATCTACCTGGACGGCGAACTCCCCCAGACGATCGTCGACACCGACGCCGCGCGCGATCTCGGCATCGACCTGATCCCGGGCAACCCGATCGGGCCGTTCCGGGCACCGTTCGACGGCCTCGACGTCGCCTCCGACACATCCATCGATCCGCACTACGCCCAGGAGATGGCTCCGCGTCTGGTCGCCTTCGGGCAGGCCCTCGACGCCGAGATCGCTTCCACCGCACCGGGTGCCACCACGACGTTCGTCGGACACTCCTACGGCGGTTCGGTCGTCGGATCGGCCGATCAACTCGGTCTGCGCGCCGACAACGTCATCTACGCGTCGTCGGCGGGCACCGGCGTGTTCGACACCCCCTGGGACAACGCCAATCCCGACGTGGCGCGGTACTCGCTGACCGCACCCGGTGATCCGATCCAGACCGTGCAGTCACTACCGGGCAATCCGCATGGCTCCGACCCGGATTCGGCGCCCGGGGTGACGCGGCTCGACACCGGTTTCTACAGTGACGGTTCGCCGGTGGAGGGCGTCGGCGCGCACGGTGGCTACTGGAACGATCCGCAGTCCGATGCCTTTGCGGCGATGGTCGAGGTGATCCGGGGCGGCCATCCACCCGAATACGTCCCGCGCGGTCCCGACGGCCTCGTCGGACACTACGGAAGCGAGGCCGCCGACGCGGCCGCGGACTCCCTCGGGCGGGCGGCCACCCGGGCACGCGAGGCGGTGTCCGAGGTGTTGAGCGGACTCGATGATGGCGCTCCCGACAGCCGTGGCTTCGGCGTCGACGATCTGGTGCGGGCATTGACCCCGTTGCCGGCGGTGCCGCTGCCCGGCGGCCTCGATGTACCGCTCAGGTTGCGGTGACCCCGGCGGTGCCGAGCCACCGACCGCACAGCCACAGGACGTGGTAGATCAGCAGTGCCGCCACCGCACCGATGGCGATACCGCCGAAGCTCACACCGCCGATGGCCCAGGTGAAGTTCGCGATGCCGATGACCAGCGGGATGGCCGCGGTGAACTGATTGATGGGTTTGGCGAAGTCGACACGATTGCTCACCCAGATGTGCACGCCGATGATGCCGACGAGACCGTAGAGGGCGGTGGTCACGCCACCGAGCACGCCGGCCGGGATGGCCGCGATCACCGCACCGACCTTGGGGCACAGTCCCAGGACGATCGCGGCGATTCCGGCCACCCAGTAGGCCGCGGTGGAATACACCTTGGTCGCCGCCATGACGCCGATGTTCTCGGCGTAGGTGGTGGTGGCCGAGCCACCCCCGCTGCCGGCCAGTACGGTGGCGAGGCCGTCGGCGGCCAGCGCCCGACCGATCCGGTCGTCGTAGTCGGTGCCCGTCATCATCGCCACCGACTTCACGTGCCCGATGTTCTCCACCACCAGCACCAGGACGACCGGCAGGAAGGTGGGGATGACCGACCACGCGAATGTCGGACTCTGGAAGTGCGGCAAACCGATCCACGCCGCACTGTCGATGCCGGAGGTGTCCACCTCGCCGCGGGCGAATGCGAACAGGTAACCCAGGACGACGCTGATGACGATCGCCAGCCGGCCGAGGAGGCCGCGGAAGAGCGCGATCGACGCGATCAGCAGCACCAGGGTCACGGTGGCGGTCACCGGCTGCTTCTCGAAGTTGTCCTTGGCGCTCGGCGCGAGGTTCAGCCCGATCAGCGCGACGATGGTGCCGGTGACGATCGGCGGCATCACCACGTCGATCCACCGGGTACCGGCGAAGTGCACGATGACGCCGATGAGCACGAGCAGCGCACCGACCACCACGATGCCGCCCAGCGCCGAGGACTGGCCATGCGACGCCGCTGCCGCTGTCACCGGCGCGATGATGGCGAAGCTCGATCCGAGATAGCTCGGCAGCCGATTACGGGTGATCAGCAGGAACAGGATGGTGCCGATACCCGAGAACAACAGTGTGGTGGCCGGCGGAAACCCGGTCAGGACCGGAACCAGGAACGTCGCACCGAACATCGCCACCACGTGTTGCAGCCCGATTCCGACGGTCCGCGGCCAACTCAGTCGCTCACCGGGAGCGACGACCACCGCGTCGTCGACCCGCGTCCACCCGAAGAATCGTCGATCACTGTCGATGGGACTCTGCATCGCCTCAGTCTGGCCTACGCGGGTCACCGGCGCGCTCCGAGTACGTGGTGTCCACACCGTGCACACCCGCGTAGGTGCACATCGGACAACACGCGCGCGTTGACGTAATACACAGTGTCCGTACAGATTTCACTGACAGCGCACTGCCAGCCACCGGGCAGCGCGAGCGAAGGTGCGAGCCATAGTTTCTTCTTCGTCGGCATCGGTGCCGGCCAGATCGAGAAGGAGAAACACCTTATGCCAGGACAGCAACGTCAGCCCCAGCAACAGCAGCGACGCCAGCCGCAGCCCCAGCCCCGCCGCCGGCGTCGCGTGCGGGTGTGGGACTGGCGGACCTTCCAGTGGATCTGGGTGTGGCAGTGAGCCGGATCACTCGATCCTAGGCCGGTCGGCGCCGACGTCATCCTCCCCTGTGCCCGTCGACGCCGACCTCCCGTGAACCCGGCGTGACCGTGCCCGTCACGCCGGGTTCGGCCATGCCCGACGACCCCGCGGAGAAACCATGAACGCCACCACAGCAATCCGACGATTCCTTCCTGCCATGCGCGGACAGTGGAAACGCTTCGCCTTCGCGGGTGTCCTGCTCGGGGTGGCCGCCGTCTGCGAGATCATCTCGGTCTTCGTCCTCGCCGACGTCGTCGACGGCGCACTGAATTCCGACAGCGCACTGGCCTTCGCGAAACTCGCGGCGCTCTGGCTCGGTCTGACCGTCATCTCCACCGCGGCCGACTACCACGGCCAGATCATCTCCGTCGGGGTGTCGGAGAATGTGGTTCTGCGGCTCCGTGATCGGTTGTTCGCCCACGTCCAGCGACTGCACCCGGTCGTCCATCGTCGGCTGGGGCTGGGCAACCTGGTCACCCGGCACTCCAGCGATCTCGAGGCCGTCGAGTACCTGGTCGGCTCGGGCGTGATGCAGATGATCATCGCCCTGACCAACACGATCGGACTCGTCATCGCGGCCTTCATCATGAACTGGCAGGTTGCTCTGGTCGCGCTCGCCGCGGTCCCCATGCTGTGGGCCTGCTCGGCGATCTTCGCACGCCGGCAGGTGGCGGTCACCCGCGACGAACGGGGCGCCAACGCCGACATCGCCGACGCGGTGCAGACCGCCCTGATCGGCCACGAAACCGCCGTCGCCTACAACCAACAGCAGCGCGAGCACCGGACACTGCACGAGCACGGGACGGCGTGGCGTGCGGCGCGACTATCGCAGACCCGCGTCGAGGCCGGATTCGGGGCCGTCATGGGGTTCGGGCAGGTGGTGGTCACCTTGGCCATCGCCGTCGCCGGCGTCTGGCAGGTCCGCCAGGGCAACCTCACCATCGGCCAGTTGTTGGCCCTCACCGGCTATCTGGGTCTGCTCTATCCCAAGATGCAGGAGATCGCCGACGCTCGTCTGGCGATCGCGTCGGCGGCGGTCAGCGCCGAGCGCGTGGCCGAGGTGCTCGACCTGGAACCGACCGAACACGACGCCGCCGACGCCGCCGACGCCGCACCGCTACCGGCCCGACCGGGCCCGGGTGCGAATCCCACCCTGGCCTCATCACCTCGCCGAGGCCTGCCGGTATCGCTGCGCGGGGTGACCCTGCATCGGGGCGCCGCCGCGGTGCTCGACCGAGTGTCCCTGGATCTTCGGCCCGGCAGCGTCACCGCCCTCGTCGGACCCAGCGGCGTCGGCAAGTCCACCCTGGCGTCACTGTTGTGCCGCTTCGAGCACCCCGACTCGGGCACCATCCGGCTCGGCGACGACGACTACGGGGCACTCACCGGCCAGTACATCCGTGACGTCGTCACCCTGCTCCCCCAGACCCCGATCATCAAGGGCGCCACCGTCGCCGAGAACATCGCCTACGGTGCACCCACGGCAACCCGCGCGCAGATCGTGCGGGCCGCCATCGCCGCCGACGCCGACCCCTTCATCCAGTCCCTGCCCGATGGATACGACAGCATCCTCGACGATGGTGGACTCACCCTCTCGGGCGGGCAGCGGCAGCGAATCGCCATGGCGCGCGCCATGGTTCGTGACACCCCGGTTCTCATTCTCGACGAACCCACCTCGGGCCTCGACGATGCCAGTGTCGGACGCGTCCTGGCCCCGTTGGCCCGCATCGCGGCCGGCCGCACCACCCTGCTGATCACCCACGATCGCCGCGTCACCGACATCGCCGATCGCGTCGTCGAACTGCGCGACGGCCGCCTGCGCGACCGCTCACCGTGGATCGTTCCGGAGGATCTGCCCACCGCGGTGGTCGAGGGCGGAACCCGGCTATTCGTACCCGTTGCCGGATAGCCACACCATATGCACCGATACACATAGGCACTTCGTTGCATAGTGCGTTGGTGCACTGATACCGTGCACATATGGCGCTGGAGCACGCGATCATGGTCTCGTTGGCCGAACGCCCGGGCACCGGGTACGAGATCAGTCGGCAGTTCGACCGGTCGATCGGGCATTTCTGGTCGGCCACCCATCAGCAGATCTATCGGACCCTGCGCAAGCTCCACGCCGACGGCCTGGTCTCCTACGAACCGATCGCGCAGGACGGGCGACCCGACAAGAAGGTGTACTCACTGTCGGACAGTGGCCGGGGTGCCCTGCACGCCTGGGTCACCACCCCGACGCCCATCCAGCAGCTGCGCGATGACCTGGGCCTCAAGATCCGCGCGGCACATCGCGACGACCTGCCCGAGTTGATCGCCGAACTGCAACGTCACCGCGAGCTGCACGTCGCCCGGCTGCACCTGTATCAGGGTTTCGAGAAGGACGACTATCCCGCACCCGACTCCCTGTCCGGCCGGCGGCTGCATCAGTACCTGGTACTGCGCGGCGGCGTCCGCATCGAGGAGGCCTTCATCGACTGGTGCGACGAGGTGGTCTCGGCTCTCCAACGTGAGCTTGACGAAAATCTCTGACCTGCAACATATCTCGGCAACTCCCAGACATCGCATTCCACATTCCACATTCCCGGCATTGCCACCCACGAAGAAAGGTGACTCGATGACAGCCCCATCGACCGACCGCAATCCGCACTTCCCCAACCTGTTCGAACCCCTCGACATCGGCGGGATGACCATCAAGAACCGCATCATCATGGGGTCGATGCACACCGGTCTCGAGGACCGGATCTGGGACACCGACAAGCTCGCCGCGTACTTCGCCGAGCGGGCGCGCGGCGGCGCCGGACTCATCATCACCGGCGGATTCGGCACCAGCCGCACCGGCCTCCTGATGGCCTTCGGTGGCAAGATGACGAACTCGGTCGACATGTACCGGCATCGCCGGGTCACCAAGGCCGTGCACCGCGAGGGCGGCAAGATCGCCATGCAGCTGATCCACGCCGGCCGCTACGGCTACACCCCGTTCAAGGTGGCACCGGGCAAGGAACCGTCCCCGATCCATCCGTTCAAACACCTGCGGATGACCGAACCGATCATCAAACACGTCATCAAGTCCTTCGGGCAGTCGGCCAAGCTCGCTCGCGAGGCCGGATATGACGCGATCGAGATCATGGGCGGCGAGGGTTACCTGATCAACCAGTTCCTCTGCCCGCACACCAACGACCGCACCGACAAGTGGGGCGGCAACACCGAGAACCGTCAGCGGTTCCTCGTCGAGGTGATCAAGGAGATCCGCCGGCAGGTCCCCGCCGACTACCCGGTGATCCTGCGGCAGTCGATCGCCGACCTCATCCGCAAGGGCCAGACCTGGGACGAGGTCGCGCTGATGGCCCGCAAGGCGCAGGAGTTCGGCGTCGACGCCATCAACACCGACATCGGCTGGCACGAGGCCCAGGTACCCACCATCGTGACCTCGGTGCCGCGTGGGGCGTTCGTGAAGTTCACCGAACGTCTGCGTGACGAGGTGTCGATCCCGCTGATCGCCGCCAACCGGATCAACACCGCGGAGTTGGCCGAGGAGATCCTCGAACGCGGCCGCGTCGACGCGATCCAGATGGCCCGCCCGTTCCTCGCCGACCCGGAACTGGCCAACAAGGCCCGCGACGGGCGATCCGACGAGATCAACACCTGCATCGGCTGCAACCAGGCCTGCCTCGACCACGCCTTCGTCGGCAAGCACGTCTCGTGCCTGGTCAATCCGCGCGCCGGCCGGGAGACGACGCTGCTGCTCGGCCCGACCCGCCGCGCCAAGCGTGTCGCGGTCATCGGCGCCGGCCCGGCCGGACTGTCGGCGGCTGTCGCCGCCGCCGAACGCGGCCACAAGGTCGACCTGTACGAGGGCGGCAGCGCGATCGGCGGCCAGTTCTCCATCGCCTCACGCATCCCCGGCAAGGAGGAGTTCCACGAGACCATCCGGTACTTCACCCGCCGCCTCGAGGTACTCAAGGTGACCGTGCACCTGAACACCCGCGTCAGCGCCGACGACATCATCGCCGAGAAGTTCGACGAGGTCATCGTGGCCACCGGTGTCACCCCTCGTATCCCGAACATCCCCGGCGTCGACCACCCGATGGTGATGTCCTACGCCGACGCCGTGCTCGGACGCCGCGAGATCGGCAAGCGGGTGGCCGTGATGGGTGCCGGCGGCATCGGATTCGACGTCAGCGAGTTCCTCACCACCGACGAGTCCCCCTCACTGAATCTCAAGGAATGGGAACAGGAATGGGGCGTCACCGAGGACGGCGAGAAGCCCGGATTCGTCACCAAACCGCGGCCTCTGCCCCCGATTCGCCAGGTCTACATGGTGCAGCGCAAGACCGGTAAGCAGGGCAAGACGCTGGGCAAGACCACCGGGTGGGTGCATCGCGCGCAGATGAAGATGAAAGGCGTGGAACAGATCTCGGGTGCCACCTACGACAAGATCGACGATCAGGGCCTGCACCTGAGCTTCCACGACGAGGAAGGCAAGGTCACCGAGACCCGCGTCCTCGAGGTCGACAACGTGGTGTTGTGCACCGGACAGGAATCGGTCCGGGACCTCGTCGATCCGCTGACCTTGGCCGGGGTGACCACCCATGTGATCGGTGGCGCCGACCTCGCCTCCGAACTCGACGCCAAGCGCGCCATCCGGCAGGGCACCGAGGTGGTCGCCGGCATCAATTGATGAGCCGCAACCCTTCCCGCTGGACGAGGCGCACCCCTTCCCGCTGGTCGAGCCGCCCCGGAGCGATAGCCGCCGCGTTGAGCTCCGTCGAAACGGAGGGGCGAGTCGAGACCCGGTGACCAGGGCTGACGACGCGCGGGCGGTCGGGGTGCCGACGCTGGCTACGATACTGCTCATGCCAGTGCCTGCACCGTCGCACACCGCCCGCGCCGTCGTCACCGGAGCCTCGTCCGGTATCGGAATGGCCCTCGCCCGGGTACTCGCCCGGCGGGGGCATTCGCTCATCGTGGTCGCCCGCCGCGGCGACATCCTGGAAGACCTCGCCGAAGAACTCCGCGCACGTCACGACATCACCGTCGAGGTCCGCCCCACCGACCTCTCCGATCCGACCGCCACCGGCATCCTCGCGGCCGAACTCGCCGGCCGGGAGATCTCGATCCTCGCCAACAACGCCGGGATCGCGACGTTCGGTCCGGTGGCCGAGCTCGACGCCGACTACGAGCGCGCACAGGTGCGGCTCAATGTCGAAGCAGTACACGACCTCACGCTCGCAGTACTCCCCCAGATGGTGCAGCGCGGCTCGGGCGGCATCCTGATGGTCGGCTCGGCCGCCGGGAACATGCCGATCCCCAACAACGCCACCTATGCGGCCACCAAGGCCTTCGTCAACACCTTCAGCGAATCACTCCGCGGCGAGGTCGGCGGACAGGGTGTGCACGTCACGCTGCTCGCCCCCGGGCCGGTCCGCACCCAGACCCCGTCGCCCGAGGACGCCTCCATCGTCGACAAACTGGTCCCCGATTTTCTCTGGCATTCCAGCGACAAGGTCGCCGAGATGAGCCTGGATGCGTTGGAGCACAACAAGATGCGTGTGGTTCCGGGCACGCTGTCGAAGGCGATGTCGGTGGCAGGCGGGTACAGCCCACGGGCCGTGGTCGCTCCGATCGTGGGAACGTTCTATCGGAAGCTCGGAGACGGCTGAACCGCCGATGAGCGATTCCACCGTCGTCTATCCCGAGTCACGTCAGTATCTCCTCGACATCGGTTGTGGCACAGCAACGGTCGAGGTGTTGTGCACATCGGGCGTCCCGGCGGGGTTCGGTGATGAGATCCGCAGTCACCGCAGACTCGTGATCTCCGGCCCGGGCGGCACGACTCCGACGCAGTGGGAGCACGATGCCGACGTGATGATCACAGCGGTCGCACGAATCGATCAGGACGCCGCACGCGCGGGCACCTACTGGGATTCGGTCAGGGAATCCATCTCGATCGGTGACTGGGCACCTGAAATCGGGTAAGGGCCGACCACGCTCGGAACATTCACCTCCGGCGCCGACCCGTCCCGAAGATGGCCCGGCTGAACTCCCGGCCGGCGGCACTGGCCGCCGACCGCAGGAAACTCTGCATCGGTTTGCTGGTCAGCACCTCGGTCAGCATGCCCGGCTCCTCGGGTTGTGGCTTCGGCGCCGGAACGGGTGCCGGGGCCGGTGTGGGAACCGGCGCGGGCGCGGGAGCATCCGGCGACTCCCCCGGAGCGAGCGTCTTCGCCGCCAGCTTTTCGTACGCCGATTCCCGGTCGATCGCCTGACCATACTTGGCATAGAGCGGGCTCGCCTTCGCAGCGGCGGTAATACCGTCGGCGCCAACGGCTTCCATCGACGATCGGGGTGCGCGGACAACGGTCCAGGCCACCGGGGTGGGCGCACCCTTCTCCGAGAGCACCGTCACCACCGCCTCGCCCGTCCCCAGGGACGTCAGGACCTGATCGAGCTTGTACACCTCCGAGACCGGGTAGGTCTTCACGGTCTTGGCGAGCGCCTTCTGATCGTCGGGGGTGAAGGCGCGCAACGCATGCTGGATGCGGGCGCCGAGTTGGGAGAGCACCTCGCTGGGGATGTCGGTGGGCAGTTGCGAGCAGAAGAAGACGCCGACGCCCTTGGACCGGATGAGCTTGACGGTCTGCACGACCTGCTCCTTGAACGCCTTGGAGGCATCCGCGAACAGCAGGTGCGACTCGTCGAAGATAAAGACCAGTTTGGGTTTGTCGAGATCGCCGACCTCCGGCAGGAATTCGAAGAGGTCGGCCAGAATCCACATCAGGAAGGTGGAGAACAGTGCCGGACGTGCGGCCTGCGCACCGAGTTCGAACAGGGTGATGATGCCCTGCCCGTCGGGTGTGGTGCGCAGCAGGTCGGCCGGCTCGATCTCCGGCTCACCGAAGAAGGTGTCCCCGCCGTCGGCCTCCAGGTTGGTCAGCGCGCGCAGGATGACGCCCGCGGTCTGGGTGGAGACGCCACCGATGGCCTTGAGTTCGGGCTTGCCCTCGTCGCTGGTGAGGTAGGCGATGACCGACCGCAGATCCTTGAGGTCGAGCAGTGGCAGACCCTTCTGGTCGGCCCAGTGGAAGATCAGGCCCAGCACCGACTCCTGGGTGTCGTTGAGCCCGAGGACCTTTGACAGCAGGATCGGACCGAAGGAGGTGATTGTCGCGCGGATCGGGACGCCGATCCCGTCGGCACCCAACGAGACGAACTCCACCGGATGAGCGGCGGGCTGCCAGTCGTCACCGGTTTGGGTGGCACGCGCGGTGATCTTGTCGTTGCCGGTTCCGGGATTGCTCAGTCCCGACAGGTCTCCCTTGATGTCGGCCATGACGACCGGCACCCCGTTGGACGACAACTGCTCGGCGATCAGCTGCAGCGTCTTGGTCTTACCGGTACCGGTGGCACCGGCCACCAGCCCGTGGCGATTCATCATCGACAACGGGATGCGGACCCGCGCGCTCGGATCGACCGTCCCGTCGACGCTCACCGCCCCCACTTCGAGGGCCGGGCCGGTGAAGGCGTAGCCGCTGGCGATGGTCTGGGCCGGAGACTGTGCGTCGGTCACGGTGCCACCTTACGGCCACAACTGCCAAGCCACTTCCAGTCGGTTCCGACTCGCCGCACAGGTGCATCGTCGATGCTGGAGACCATGAGCAGCCGGAGACGTCCGACCATCCGAATCCTTGCGGTGAGCGTGGCCGCAGCCGCCGCGATCACCACGGCTGCGTGTTCGACCGACGGCTCCGACCCCTCGGCGGCGTCGAGTTCACCGGCTGGTTCGGCCACTTCAGCGGCAGACCTGAGTGCCGGCCTGGACACGACCTCGGTGGCATCGCTGAGCAGCGAGGTGGCCGGGAAGTTCACACAGTCGAGCTACACCGATACCACAACCGGAAAGACGTTGCCCTACAACATCTTTTTGCCCGATGGCTATGACTCGTCCGAGAAGTATCCGCTGGTGCTCTACATCGCCGACTCCAGTCTCGTCGGCAAGGAGGTCACCGCACCGTTGTCGCAGTACGGGGCGCTGATCTGGGCGAGCCCGCAGGAGCAGGCCAGGCATCCGAGCATCGTCGTCGTCCCCGAGTACCCGGAGGTGACCATCGACGACAACAACGACTCCCAGACGACGAGCGACTGGATCACGACCACCACCGACCTGGTGTCACACATCCAGCAGACCAGCAGCGTCGACTCCACCCGCGTCTATGCGACCGGGCAATCAATGGGCGCGATGATGTCGCTGTACATGGCGGCCCAGAACCCGGACCTGTTCGCTGCGGAGTACATCGTGTCCGGTCAGTGGGACATCTCCGAGATCCAGGGCCTGACCAGGAGCAGATTCTTCTATGCGACCGCCGCCGGAGACACCAAGGCGACCAAAGGTCAAACAGAGGTGAAGCAGATGCTGACGGCTGCCAACGTGCCGTTCGCGGCGGCCACCTGGGATGCGACGTGGAACAGCGAGCAGACCGCCACCGCATCCCGGGAACTGTTCTCCCAACCGGCGACGGACTACTTCGTCACCTTCACGACCGGAACCGTGCTACAGGCCAACCCCGGCGCCGGCTCCATGGAACACATGGCGTCGTTCGAACCCGCGTACCGACTCACCTCCGCCCGCAACTGGCTGTTCGCGCAAACCGGGACCTAGGGCCCTACCCATCGCGCATCGCGAAGCCGCGATGAACGCGTTGGCTAAGGTTGACGGGTGCAGGACAAACTGGTGTGGATCGATTGTGAAATGACGGGGCTGCGACTCGACTCGGACAAACTCATCGAGATCGCGGCGCTGGTCACCGATGGTGACCTCAACATCCTCGGAGAGGGTGTCGACGTCGTCATCCATGCCGACGACGCGGCTCTCGCGGCGATGCCCGAGGTGGTCCAGAAGATGCACGCCTCATCCGGGCTCACCGACGAGGTGCGTCGCTCCACCGTCAGCCTGGCCGAGGCCGAGAAGCAGGTCCTCGATTACCTGCGCCGCCACATCAGCACCGCGGGCACCGTCCCCCTCGCGGGCAACTCCATCGCGACCGACCGTGGATTCATCTCCCGCGACATGCCCGACCTCGACGCCTACCTGCATTACCGCATGGTCGATGTCAGCTCGATCAAGGAGCTGTGCCGCCGCTGGTACCCGAAGATCTACTTCGGTCAGCCGGAGAAAGGGCTCGCACATCGTGCGCTCGCCGACATCCGCGAGTCGATCCGGGAGCTCCGCTACTACCGCGCGGCGGCCTTCGTGGCCGAACCCGGCCCCGACAGCGAGCAGCTCGGCCGCATCGTCGCCGACCTCGGCCCGGCCTGAACACGCTGGTCACAAAGCGATTGGTATTCGACGCCCACTATTCGCTAGAGTATGAGCCTGGCTCTGGAACCCGGCGAGAAATCCCTGGTTCCCGACGCCGATGGTGGATGTAGTTCAGTTGGTAGAGCACCAGGTTGTGATCCTGGCTGTCGCGGGTTCGAGTCCCGTCATCCACCCCGAGACCAACTCCCCGCCGGAACACCGGCGGGGCGTTCGTCGTATGCGGAGCTCAACCGGCCGCACGACCATCGCGATGATGCCGCCGGCAGAGGGCCCGATACATCATCGGCGCGTCGTCGGTGTCACCCACCGCCACCAACTCGCCCGAGCGCACCACCACCCCGTCGATGACGCGCGCGTTGAGGAAAGCCGGCCGCCCGCACCAGCACAGGACGATGGCCTGCATGCGGTGCACCTCGTCGGCCAGTTCCACCAGTCGCGCCGAACCCGGGAACAGGACGCTTCGGAAATCGGTGAGCAGACCGAACGCGAAGACGTCGATCGCGGCGTCGTCGACGAGACGGGCCAGCGCCTCGACGTCGTCGGTGGTCAGGAATTGTGCTTCGTCACACACCACGTAGTCCAGGCCGTCGCGGGCGCGTGCGGTCAGGACGGCATGCAGGTCCACCCCGTCGCCGAAGACCACCGCGTCGGCGGCCAGCCCGATACGGCTGGTCACCCTGGGTTCGCCGGAACGGTCCAGGGTGGTGATGAGGACTCCGCGGCGCCCCTGTTGTCCCTGGTTGAAGTGTGTTTGCAGCGCGAACGTCGACTTCCCGGCACCCATCGGACCGTGGTAGAAGATCAGTCTCCCGAAGGCCGTCACGAGCGGCTCGGACGGTGATGCGACGGTGCCGGCATCGTTCGATGATGGCGCACCGCGCCCACTCCTGCCGGTCGAGGACTGTGCGGACCTCTCCGATTCGTCGTTGTTCATCTTCATGCTCTAATCTGCGCGTCATGCTCGAGGACCTCAACAAGGCAGCCAAGAAGGTGGGCCTCAACGTTGCCCCCGGTAAGAAGAAGGACCGTTTCTCGGTCCGCAAGGTCAAGACCGGCAAGCTCATCGCGAAGAACATCGACGCCGACGAGGTGAAGTCGATCATCAAGGATCGCAAGTAACTTCGGTTCTCCTGCAACTCACGTCATCGACGCACCGGGGGTGCGATCGATAATCGGTGGCGCCGAAAACCGCCCACTGCCTACCGTGACGTCATGACACCGACCGAATCCGGCCCATCCGAACCCGCCGCGGCCGAGCCGATTCGCGATCGTCTCCGGACCGCTCTGCGAGCTGCCATGCGCGCACGAGATCGCGCCGCGGTCTCGGCGATCCGTGCCACCTTGGGCGCCATCGACAACGCCGAATCCAAGGGCATACCCGCCGGACGGGCCGGCGCCATCGAGTCCGCGGCCCTCGGTGTCGGCGCCGCCGAGGCGCCACGTCGTGCCCTCACCGAGACAGAGATGAAGGCCCTGGTCGACGCCGAGATCGCCGACCTCGACTCCGCCGCGGCCACCCACGAACGCGCCGGCGCTCATGACCGCGCGTCGGAGTTGCGTCGTGGCGCAGCCGGACTGCGCGCACTTCGCTGACTGACGCCCTCACCCTGGCGCCGATCCCTACCTTCACCTACTCTAGATATTACGTTGTTACGTAGTTACGGATCTGGAGAGGAACAGCATGCGCATCTGGGCAACCGTCGTCCTCGCCGTCGCCGGCCTCGTTGTCGCGACCGTCCCGACGGCATCTGAGTCACCACACGCCGAGGCAGCACCGGCGACGGCCGGGTGCGCTGCGCCCCCACCGCCCGACGTCTCGACCGCGCAGGGATGGATCGGTTACCTCGCAGCCCATCCCGACGACTACGGTCTGGCGATCACCACCGCCGACGGGCAGGACTTCGGCCACAACATCGGCGTGCGGTTCCCGACTGCGTCGGCCATCAAGTTGGTCCACCTGGCCGCCTACGCGCAGGCCGTCGCGCGTGGAGACCTGCATGCCGAGGACACCGTCAGTGTCGACAAGTGGGAGCGGTGGTACTTCCCGCTCGACGGAGGTGCGCATCGGGAGTCACTGCGGTACTTGGGGATTCCGGAGGTCAACGGGGTTGCCGTCGACCAGACCCGTCGGGTGAGCTACCGGCAGCTGGTCGACGTGATGATCCGGTTCTCCGACTCCGCCGCACCGGACGTTCTCCGGGAACGGTTCGGGGACGGCGCACTGCTCGCGATCATGCGCACCTACGGTCTCGGCGACGAGGCCCCCGGTCTCCTCGGTCTGTACCTGGGCCTCCTCGATCCGGCGGTTCACACTGCGGCCCAACGGGATTCGGCGGCGCATCGCTATCAGCACGACCCGGCCTACGCGGCACGCATGCTCTCCCTGGCCGCGACGGCCCCGCCGCTGACGGTCGCCACCGATTCGACCATCGGCGCAACGCCCGGCTCACTGCATGCGCTCATGTCCGCGATCGCCCGTGGGACCCTCGGGCCGGGTGCGGCGATCGCACGGAACGTCCTGGAGTACCAAGGCGTGTCACCCGACGGCGGGACGCTCGGCTTCAAGGGCGGAAGCCTGCCGGGAATCCTGACCGAGGTGTTCGAGTACCGGTTCGCCGACGGCCGGATCGCGGTCGGCACCTTGATGGTCCGCGGCCTCTCCCCCGACGACGCCGCGCGGAACGACTTCGCCCACCAGCGCCTGCTTCTCGGCGCGCTCACCGATCCGCAGGTGACCGCTGCACTACGATGCGTGGTGTGAGTGACCTCGAGTCCGAGCTGCACGAGCTCGCCGCGCGGGTCGACCGGCTCGAGGAGACGCTACGCGGCGGTGGTTCGCCACGACCGGTCACCGAACCTTCCGATGGTCCGGGCCCTCCCGGCACCGACACGTCCGACACCGCCACCGGCGCGCAGACCGTACGTTATTCCGGCACCGTCGATCTGGCCGGTCCGGTGCAGTGGAACATCCACTACGACGCCGCCGCGGCATTGGACCTCCCCACCGAATCGACCGCGGCGGTCTTTGCCGCACTGGGCCACCCGGCCCGCCTGGAGATCGTACGAATCCTGCTGCGCGGCAACGCTTCGGTGACCGATCTCCAGGCGGCCGGTGACTTCGGGACGTCCGGCCAGCTCTACCACCACCTGAAGATCCTCACCGCGGCAGGAGTGGCGAGCAAGCTCGGACGCAACGAATACGGTATCGCCGCAACGCATGTGGTTCCCACGCTGGTGGCGCTGGTGTCCGCGGCGGACATCAGCGGATCACTGTAGGACCGCATCCGACAACGGCGCTCCCCAACTGCGGCCGTACCAGTCGAGCAGCCGTCGGTTGATCAGACGTCGATCGGGATACTCGGGCAGGTCGGCGTGCGCGGCCAATCGGGTCAGCTCCGCCACCGACGCGTCCGCCCGATCCAGCGCTTCCGCCTTGGTGTGCCGTCCGTGCCGGAGCTCGGTCAGCCACGTCCGGTCGGGTTCGGCGATGGGCAGCGTGATCCGACCGGTGGTCAGCAGCTCGACACCCTGAATACCCAAGCGCACCATGTGATATGCGAACTTCGAGTCGAACCCGTAGGACTCGATCAGCTCGGGCCGGTTGGTCCGCCGAGCTCGGATGCCGAGCAGCTTCTCCTTCTGCGAGGTGAGGTAGCCGACGAAGCGTGCGGCGATCTGCCGCGACAGGAACATCGACGCCGACTCCTGTAGCTCCCGGCCGATGTCGTTGCGGTGCACCAATTCCTGCTCCGGGATGAACAGCAGCAACAGGATCGTCGGATTGCCGTCGGCGGCCAGTCGCGCCCACTTGCGCAGGGAGTACACCACCAGGTCGAGATCCCCGGCGCCCGAGCGATTCCCGTCGGGTTGAGTGCGGTACTCGTACTGCTCGAACGGCATCTTCTGCAGGCCCAGAACCCATTCGGGCCCTTCGATGCACACACCCATCTCGTCGCGGTCATCGCCACCGGTGGTCACGCCGTGCAGACCCGAGCCGACCTGACCCCGAAGGATCAGGCCGTGCTCGGCGATCTGCCGGAAGTCCGCATTGTCGTGCTTGGTCATGCCGTCGAAGCTATCGCGGCACGCAAGCGAATTACCGCTCGCGCACAGCCTCTCAGAGGGTGCGCGCGATGATCTCCTTCATGATCTCGTTGGTGCCCGCGTAGATCTTCTGCACCCGCTGATCCGCCCACATCCGGGCGATCGGGTACTCGTTCATGTAGCCGTAGCCACCGAAGAGCTGCAGGCACTCGTCGGCGACGACCATGGCCCGGTCGCTGGTCCACCACTTGGCCATCGCCACCGTCGGGATGTCGAGTTTGCCGTCGAGATGCTTGGTGATGCAGTCGTCGACGAAGACGCGTGCGATCTTGGCCTCGGTGGCCACCTCGGCGAGTTTGAACTTGGTGTTCTGGAACCCGAAGATGGGACGGCCGAACGCGGTTCGTTCCTTGGTGTAGGCCAGCGTGTGCGCCAGTGCGATTTCCATGCCGGCCACCGAGGCGACCGCGATGATCAACCGCTCCTGCGGGAGTTGCTGCATCAGCTGGATAAAGCCCTGCCCCTCCTCACTGCCGAGAAGGTTCTCGACCGGCACGCGTACCCCGTCGAAGAACAGTTCCGAGGTGTCCTGTCCGCGCTGCCCGACCTTGTCGAGCACCCGGCCCCGCCGGAAACCCTCTCGATCGGCCTCGACCAGGATCAGCGAGATGCCCTTGGCGCCCTCGCTCGCGTCGGTCTTGGCGACCACGATGATGAGGTCGGCCTGAGCGCCGTTGGTGATGAAGGTCTTCGATCCGTCGATGACGTACTCGTCGCCCTGCCGGATCGCCTTCGTCTTGACGTTCTGCAGATCCGATCCGGTACCGGGTTCGGTCATCGCGATCGCGCCGACCACCTCGCCGCTGGCCATCTTCGGCAGCCAGGTCTTCTTCTGCTCCTCCGAGCCGTAGGACAGCAGGTAGTGGGCGATGATGCCGTTGTGCAGGCTTGCGCCCCACGACGAGTCGGCCACGCGCGCCTGCTCTTCGATGAGGATGGCCTCGTGGGCGAAGGTGCCCCCGCCGCCGCCGTACTCCTCGGGGATCGACATGCAGAGCAGTCCGAGTTCGCCGGCCTTGTTCCACAGGTCGCGGTCGACGTGGTGCTGCTCGATGAACTTGTCGATGTTCGGCTTGATCTCCTTCTCGCAGAAGTTGCGAGCAAGGTCGCGCAGTGCGGTCAGATCGTCGTCTTCCCAGGAAGAGCGTTCCACCATGGTGTGTGTCCCATCGTCACATGAACATGTCAGCGACGATCGTATCAGTGCTCAGTGGCAGCGTCCGGACGGGCCGGTCAGGCGTTGCCCTTCGACCACACCGCCCACGGGATGTTCCAGTCACCGAGTCCGTCGGTTCCCGGAAGCGTGCCGCCCACGGTGTTCTTCACGACCACCGGATCACCGCGCAGGGTGTTGCGCATGACCCAGAGCGCGTTGTCCGGACTCAGGTTCAGGCACCCGTGGCTGGTGTTGGTGTTGCCCTGTGCCCACACCGACCAGGGCGCGGAGTGGAAGAAGATGCCGCTGTAGGACATTCGCGTCGCGTAGTCGACGGGCGTGCGGTAGCCGTCGGCCGAACCGACCGGGACACCGTAGGTGGACGAATCCATGATGATGTTGTCGTGCTTGTCCGACACCAGGTAGATGCCGTTGTCGGTCGGCGTGGCGTCCTTACCCATCGACGTCGGCATCGAGCGGATCGTCTTGCCGTCCTGGACGAACGTCACCTGCTTGGTGTTGTCGTCGGCGGTGATCAACATCGAGCGTCCGACCTTGAAGGTCGACTTGACGTTCTCCTGACCGAACAGGCCACCACCGAGGTCGATCCCGTAGGTGTTCACCGCGACGTTGACCGTGGTGCCCGGCTTCCAGTACTCCTGCGGCCGCCAACGGACCTCGGTGTCACTGATCCAGTAGAAGGCGCCCTGCACCGGCGGGTCGGTGGTGATCTTGATGGCGTCCTGCGCGGCACGACGGTTGGTGATCGACTCGTCGAACTTCACCGCGACCGGCTGCCCGACGCCCACCGTCTCGCCGTTGTCGGGGGTGAGGTAGGCCTGGGTGAGATTGTTCGGTGCGCGCGTGGTGAAGGACACCTCGCGGGTGGTGGCACCGCCGACGCCGGTCGCATCCGCGGTCAGCGTGTAGGTGCGGTTGTAGCCGAGCGGTTCGCTACTGACCCAACGGGTTCCGTCTTCGCTCAACTCCCCGCCCACGGCGGAACCGTCGGCCTTGTTGATCCGGACGTTGGTCAGCGCACCCTCGCTGGCGACCACCGTGATCGGGGCGCCGGGCTGCACGCCGACGGCATCGTTGGCGAGGGGCTTGTTGCCCCATTCGGTGATCTCGAGGCCGGGCTTGAGCAGTTCGTCGTACAGAACCGAACTGCCGACGTTCGACGAATACTTCGATTCCGACGAGCACGACGTCACCAAGGCGACGATCGCCAGCAACAGCACACCGACCGCGACCGATGACCGCGAGCGATTCCGACCGATCCCCATAACTCTCCCACCTGCAACCATGACCACCAGCGAAGGAATCCCCGCAATCCCGCACCAAGTGTACGAGATACCGGATATGTCGGAGTCCCACCCACGCGCCCGCCGCTGTCGGCCGAATGACGTCCGAGAGGTGCTCGCGCGATGAGAGATCCTCGACATGAATGAACGCCCCGCACCGAGCGGGACGTCCATGTCGCTTTCGGGCGATCTTACCAAATTCGCCGGGTACCCAGGCGCAGCGCGACGCGGTGTCAGGCGGCGCCCGGACCCGTCGTCGGAGCGGTCCCCGAGGTGGGTGCCGATGGCGCGTTCCGGCGGCGGCGAATCCGGACGACGAGGACGAACACGACGGCGAACACCGCGACCGCGAGGATCACGCCGGCCAGGGTCGCGCCGCGGAAACCGGGCCCGTCCACGTCGAGGATGCGTTCGCCCGCGTGTGCCGCACTGCTGTTGCCGGCCACGATCGACAGCGTCAACAGATTCGGGATCGACACCACCACGGCGAGGACGATCAGCCCGATCGCCCAGTACCGTCCGCCACGCCAACGACGAGTCCACCAGATCGGCACCAGCAACAACAGTGAGACGAACGTGCAGACGAATCCGAACGCGAGGCCGTATCCGGTGCCCGAGGTGATGCTGCCGTCGACCATCGAACCGATGTGCTGCGCCCACTCCCGTGGCGCGAACGCCGCGAGGATGAAGTAGGTGATCACCAGCAGCACCGCGAGGATGCCGACGGCGATCGCCTTCCACGCCCACGAGGGCAGTCCGTTCGAGGAGGCCGCCGGGCTGACCGGTGTCTTCGCGTTGTCGCTCATGACCACATCGTGGTGACCGGATCGGCCGATTGCCAACCTCGGCACGACACCGTGACCGCTTCGATATCGACCTTCGCGCTTCGCGCAGACCGTCGATGCTCGCGCGGGCCGTCGACGGCTCACCTGAGCCACGAGGACCCGCGCGACCGGAGACCAGCCGCGGGAAAGCGATCAGGACCTCGCCCGGGTGACCAACTCCAGCGAGTCGAGAAGGCGAAGCCGATGGTCGATCTCGCGCAACTGCCGGGCCGCCTCGATCGGGTCGTCGACCTCACCGACCGCGGACGCAACGCGGTCCCGGGGCCACTCTGCCAGTCTCGCGCGCCGCTTCCGCTCGTTGCGCAGTTCACGGACGCCGTAGAAAGAAAATAAGGCGAACATCGCGGCGGTCCACCACTCGCCCATGATGAGGGAACCGACGAAGACCACCGGCGACACGACCGCGAGAAGGAGCGCACACCATCTGATGGCTTTGCTGAGCACCCCGAACCCCTTTGTCGACTCCAACCCGTCGCTGCAGGATATCGAACCAATGATGTCGGGACTTCGAGGCCGCCGCGACGCCACCATCGGTCGTGCTTCGGGACAGAGGCCCCCCTTGACCGACTGCCCCGCGCGGGGCGATCTGAGCCGCGGTCCCGGGCTGCGGCTGCCAGTTGTTCAATGATCAGATGTGCGCGCTCCACAATGGCGGCGACCTTCCGCCCGAGATCGATCTCTCCCTGTTCTCGGGCTGGGTCCGATTCGACGATCTGCCGAGCGCTGACGTGCCTCGTGGGCCGGGCGTCTACGTCGTGGTGCGCGACACCGACGTGCCCCCGGAATTCCTCGACGTGTCGCCGGCGGGGCATTGGAAGGGCCGCGACCCCACCGAACCGATCGCCGACCTGCGCGACCGTTGGGTACCGGCGAGCCGTGTGATCTATATCGGCAAGGCCAACGTCGGCAGGAGGGGTCGACGCGGGCTGCGACGGCGGCTTGATGAGTACCGCCGGTACGGAGCCGGTGAGACTGTCGCGCACTCAGGCGGGCGTCGCATCTGGCAGCTCGTCGATCACGCCGATCTGCTCGTCGCGTGGCGCGAGACACCCGACGCGGACACCGCCGAAGCCGAAAGTTCCATGATCGCCGCGTTCCGCAAACGCCACGGTCGCCTGCCGTTCGCAAACGCGAAGCTGTGAAGCCTCGGGGGACCAACGATCGCCACTGAACCCTGTTGGGCGCCTTGCCGGCCCGCGCACCCTCGTGAGGCACCGACCGAAGAATCACTGCCCTAGCGTGGGCCGCGGCCGAATACGTTCAGGCTCGACAGCGCCGCCGATCCCGAACACACGCCAGTGATCGAATTCGGCACCGGGAAGATCATCGAGATCTGGGCACCGCTGCATCGTGGCGAAGATCGTGTCTGCGGGCAGAGCGACATCCCCTGATCCGACATGACGAGCGAGATTCGGCTGCACCGATGAGAGCGTTGGTGTCCAGTACGAGGACAACGGTCAACTATCCGCTACCTCCGGCCAACCGGCATGTACGCCCTGACGACGTTCCCGCCGGATACGCTCGGTTTCGGCTTCGACTTCCTCGAATGCCGTGTCCTCAAGCAGTTCGCCCCGATCACGGACTTTGCCGTAGACGGCATCGAGAGCGGCTCGGGCCAGCGCAGCATCGTCGCCCTTCTCCCCGTAGCGCGCAGACAACCTCCGTAGAGCGTCGGCACGCCTATCCTGCCTGCTCATGGGGTCCTCCTCCCGGGTGGGTGTCCGGCAAGGCTACCCATCCGACGACAGGAGCGTCGCGAACGATCCCCAGGGCTTCTCACGCGGGCATCGGGGCCGTCTGGTTGCTCGCGCATCGGGTGACACAGGCGAGACCACGCCGTACCGGTCACCAGCCGGTAGATCGCGGCGGGCTGGTGTACCGGGACGCCCGATCGGCCCTCAGCGTGCGCCTGGATCTCGTTGCGCCGGAGTCGATCTATCGGATGTGCCGGTCCGAGGTCCTGGGCGGCGTTCGCCGCTCTTGGCACACCCGGCCACTCAACGAGAAAGCCAGGTCAGAGGAAAATTTCTTCTGACCTGGCTTCTCTTTGTGCGCCATCAGGGACTCGAACCCCGAACCCGCTGATTAAGAGTCAGCTGCTCTGCCAATTGAGCTAATGGCGCTTGGCGAACCGAGAGGAAACATTACATGACCGGTGCCCCAGAAATGAAATCGGCTGGTCAGGAGCGTATTCCGCTCGGTGTCGCACCGATCGTCAGGCGTTGCCCTTCTTCCAGACCGACCACGGGATGTTCCAGTCGCCGAGACCGTCGTCACCCGGAAGGATCGGTCCCACAGCGTTCTTCACGGTGACGATGTCGCCGCGCAGTGCCGTGTTGAGGAACCATTCGGCGTTGTCCGGGCTGACGTTCAGGCAGCCGTTGCTGACGTCGTCGACGCCCTGGTCGCCCAGCGACCAGGGAGCGGAGTGGACGTAGATGCCGCTGTAGGAGATCCGGGTCGCGTCATACACCGTCTCGCGGTAGCCACCGGGCGAACTGACCGGCACCCCGTAGGTCGACGAGTCCATGATCACGCTCGGATCCCGTTCGGCCACAATGTAAACACCATTGTTGGTCGGGGTGGAGTCCTTGCCCATCGAGGTGGGCATCGTGCGGACGACCTTGCCGTTGATCGACACGGTGATCTGGTGGGTGTTGTCGTCGGCGGACGCGATGAGGCTGCGTCCGACGGTGAAGTGGGTGCTCAGGTTGTTGTCGCCGTACACGCCGTCACCGAGGTCGATTCCCTTGGTGTTGACCTTGACGCCGACCTTGGTGCCCGGCTTCCAATAGTGCTCCGGGCGCCACCGCAGCATCGAGTCGTTGACCCAGTAGAAGGCACCCTCGACCGGCGGGTCGGTGGTGACCTGGATGGCCCGCTGCGCGTTGAGCTTGTTGGTGACCGGCTGATCGAAGTTGATCATCACCGGCTGCCCGATGCCGACGGTCTCCCCCTCGGCGGTCACGCTCGACGCCGACGCGGTCGACTCCGCCGAGGCGGTACTGAACGTCAGCTTCTTGGCCCCGGCACCCTCGATGCCCTGAGCCGCCGCGGTCAGCGTGTAGTCGGCGCCGAAGTCGAGGGCGTTGGTCGCGGTCCACGTGGAGCCGTCGGCGGAGACGGTGCCGGCGACCGGCCCGTCGTCGCCGGTGACGACGACCGACTTCAGGCTCCCGTCATGGGCGGTCACCGTGAGCGGCGCACCCGGCATCACTCCTACCGCGTTGTCCTTCACCGGGCGATCGGCCCACCCGGTGACGGCGATACTCGGCTGCCCCAACGAACTCAACGCCGGCGCGTTCCCGACCGTGTCGGAATACGACGACGACGCCGTGCAACCTGGCAAAACGGTCACAACGGCGCCGGCGGTGAGGAGGAGGAGTGCGTGTCGGGCGTTGACGCCCCGCACCCGGGTCACCTCATGACCTTGCGAATGACGAGAATGACGACAACCGAACCGACACCCGCGATGGCGTATTTCACCGCGGGCTTGTTCACGAACGCCAGAGCCGCACTCTTGGCGTCCTCGGTCAGGCGCTGCGGGTTCGCCCGAGCAGCCAGGGTGTCGAGTGTGCTGGCCAGTTCCTCGCGAGCCTTCGCGATGTCCTGTTCGATACGGTCGGTATCCCCGGCCACGTGGTCCTCCAAAACGTCTCACCAACGGAAAAATTGCCCAACGAACAGCACCCGACACCGGCACCGGGCCGGGTTCGGGACTGCTGACACAACGCGCCCGCACCTGGATGAAGTTCCCGGCGCGGACGATTGCGGCGTGAGCGCCATCTCAGGCTACGCCATGACCGCTGCTGAGCATGGACGTTGATCGGCTAGCCTGGCGTCATGTCCGAGTCACATCGCCTCGCCGTCGGCGACCCCGCACCCGCCTTCTCACTCCCGGACGCAGAGGGAAATACGGTTTCGCTCGCCGACTACGCAGGGCGAAAGGTGATCGTCTACTTCTACCCGGCCGCCGCCACCCCCGGGTGCACCAAACAGGCCTGCGACTTTCGCGACAGTCTGGCCGAGCTGAACGGCGCCGGCATCGATGTGATCGGAATCTCACCGGACAAACCGGCAAAGCTCGCGAAGTTCGCCGCAGCCGAGGGCCTCACGTTCCCCTTGCTGAGCGACCCGGACAAGGAGGTGCTCACCGCGTGGGGCGCCTTCGGGGAGAAGAAGCTCTACGGCAAGGTCGTGACCGGCGTCATCCGGTCGACGTTCGTCGTCGACGCCGACGGCACCATCGCCCTGGCCCAGTACAACGTCCGCGCCACCGGTCACGTCGCCAAACTCCGCCGCGACATGAAACTGGACTGATCGCGCAGACGACGATGACCGCCCAACCGCTGGTCCCCCGCAAGAGGCCGACTCAGGAACGCAGCAAACGCAAGTTCTCCGCGATGCTCTCGGCCGCGCGTGATCTGCTCACCGAGGTCGGGTTCGAGTCACTGACCTGCGAGGAGATCGCCTCCCGCGCAGAGGTTCCCATCGGGACGCTGTATCAGTACTTCGCCAACAAGTACGTCATCGTCTGCGAACTCGACCGGCTCGACACGGTCGCGGTCCGCGAGGAGCTGACGGCCTTCGCCTCGGAGGTTCCGTCGTTGGAGTGGCCGGTGCTGCTCGAGAAGTTCCTCGATCACCTCGCCGCACTGTGGCGCGACGATCCGTCCCGGCGTGCGGTGTGGCTGGCGGTGCAGTCCACCCCGGCCACCCGGGCCACCGCGTCGCAGAACGAGCGGGTGCTCGCCGAGCAGGTGGCGCGGCTGATCGCGCCGCTGACCCCGTCGCAGCGCGATCGCCGCGACATGATGTCGCAGGTCCTCGTCCACACCGCGTATTCGTTGCTGAGCTTCTCCGTGCAGGACGGTCACGATCACCCGGAGACCGTCAGCGAACTCAAACGCATGCTCGCCGGATACCTGCTGCTCGAGGAATCCACCTCAACCATGTGAGACGAAGACCACGTGAGACAAGACCGGGCCGCCACAGCGGTGTGGCGGCCCGGACGTCGGGGGGTGATGGACCCGGCTGCTCAGCCGGCTCCCTCGATGATGGCGACGGCCGCCGCCGACGGACCGTCGTGCGTCAGCGACACATGCACGAGGGTGTCACGCAGGTGCTCGGCGATCTCGCCGGCCAGCCGGATGGCCGGACGGCCCCAGTTGTCGGTGATCACCTCGATGTCGCTGTGCCGGATCAGCGGCAGCAGCGGCGACCGCGCGAAGCGGCTCACCGACCACGCCTTGACGACGGCTTCCTTGGCGGCCCAGCGGGCGGCGAGGTGACGGGCATCCTCACCGGTCCCGGCGGCCGAGTCCCGCCGCTCCCCGACCGTGAAACGGTCGGAGAACGTGGTACCCGGTTGGGATAATTGCTCGGCGAACTCGGGGACGGACACGATGTCGATCCCCACTCCCAGTACGGCCATGTCTCAGCTCACGCCCGATCCGGACACGGCATTGCCGTAGGCACCCGAGGTGCCCAGGCGCACAGCCGGATCCAGCAGCAGGTCGGCCTCGGCGTCGTGCTCGTCACGGGCCTCGTCGAACCGGCGGTTCGGCGGACGACGGTAGGCGGCCTCGCCACCGCACATCGCCTGCAGCAGACGCTGGCTGCCGTTGCGCTCCCGTTCGGCGGCCCGGCGACGGTACTCGTCCCGCTCGGACGGGTCCAGCGAGGCGATGAACGCCTCCGGATGGACGACCGCGATGAGACCCGACACGTGACCGAAGCCGAGGCTGGTAAGCAGACCGGCCTTGAGCGGGAAGCGATCTCCCAGACGCAGGGTCTCCCGCGCCCACACCAGATGCGGATACTCGGCCATCTTCTCGTCCACGCAGTCCAGACTGCGGTTGGGCGGGATGACGCCGTCACGCAGCACCTGGCACAGCCCGATGAGCTGGAAGGCCGCGGCACCGCCCTTGGCGTGGCCGGTCAGCGACTTCTGCGACACCACGAACAGCGGTGCACCCTCGCTCCGGCCGATCGCCGCCGCGAGCCGCTCGTGCAGTTCGGATTCGTTGGGATCGTTGGCCCGCGTGGACGTGTCGTGCTTGGAGACCACCGCGACATCGTCGGCGGAGACACCCAGGGCGTTCAGCGCGTTGGCCAGCGGCGAACTCAGCGCACCGCGGGCTGCACCCAACGCACCCAGGCCGGGGGCCGGGATGGAGGTGTGCACACCGTCGCCGAAGCTCTGCGCCCAGCCGACCACACCGAGGACCGGCAGACCCATCTGCGCCGCGACGTCGCCGCGGGCCAGCAGAATCGTTCCGCCACCCTGGGATTCGACGAATCCGCCGCGTCGACGGTCGTTGGCCCGCGAGTAACGGCGCTCGTCGATGCCGCGGGCGGCCATCTTGGCCGACTCCGCGGTCGCGGACATGTCACCGAATCCGACGATGCCCTCGATGCCGAGGTCGTCGAAGCCGCCGGCCACCGCGAACAGTGCCTTGCCGAGCCGGATCTTGTCGACGCCCTCTTCCACCGACACCGCGGCGGTGGCGCACGCGGCGACTGGGTGGATCATCGCGCCGTAGCTACCCACGTAGGACTGGACCACATGGGCGGCAACGATATTCGGCAGGGCCTCCTGCAGGATGTCGTTGGCCTTGGACTCACCGAGGATGGTGTTGATGTAGAGCTCGCGCATCGAGGTCATGCCGCCCATGCCGGTGCCCTGGGTGTTGGCCACCAGGCCGGGGTGCACCCAGCGCATCAGTTCGCTCGGGGTGAAGCCCGACGACAGGAACGCGTCGACGGTGGCGACCAGATTCCACAGCGCCACCCGGTCGATCGACTCGACCATGTCGGCGGAGACGCCCCAGCGGGTCGGATCGAATCCGGTGGGGATCTGACCACCGACGGTGCGGGTCAGGGTGAACGTGCGCGGCACCCGGATCTCGGTGCCGGCCAGTCGCGTGACCTGCCATTCGCCGGACTCCTCGTCGGCGACGACGCGGGTGCGTTCCGGGTCGGCGGCGGCGAAGGCGCGTGCCTCGGCCTCCGAGGACACCGAGAAGGTGAGGTCCTCGTCGAGGAACACCGATGTCAGCAGCGGCGAGGTGTTGTCGATCATGGCGCCGTCGTCGGCGTAGCGACGGATGCCGCACCGTTCGATGACCACGTCGTGATAGCGCTCGGCGATGTCGGCCTCGGCCACCGGATCACCGGATTCGGTGTCGTACCAGCCCGGCTTGGGCGCGGTGTCCCAGGTGATCAGGCCGGTGTTCCAGGCGAGTTCGAGAACACCTGCGGCCGAGAGCTTTTCGTCGACCTCCATCTCGAAGCGGGTGCGCGCCGAGCCGTACGGCCCGAGCTCACCGGCACCGACGATGACGACCATGTCCTCCGGCCGGGCGTCGATGCTCGGCCACTGCGGGGTCATCCCCGCGGTGGCGCGTGCCGGTGCGGGCAGGGCCGCGACGGTGACCGGGGCGTCGGCCGCATCCTCGTCGGCCTCTTCGACCGCGTCGGCTGCCGCTCCGGCAAGGGCTTTCAGGTCGATCGACGGGTCCAGACCGCCGGTGAAGTCGGCGATGACCGCCGCCTGTTTGGCCGCGACACGGGTGTCGGAGTCGCACAGTCCGAGCAGATTGGCCGCCATCTCGTCGGTGGTCCAGGTGCGCACACCCGCCGCCTCCACGGCGTCGACCATGCCGTCGTTGTGGCCCATCAGACCGGTGCCCTTGACCCAGCCGATCAGGGCGTGCGCGAGGGTGGTCTTGGAACCCCAGGATTCCTCTGCGCCCCAACGGGTCACGAGCGCATCGAGAGCGGCCTTGCTCTCGCCGTAGGCGCCGTCACCACCGAACATGCCGCGGTTGGGCGAGCCCGGCAGCACCACGTGCAGACGGGCGGCGATGTCGTGGTCGGCACCGATCTCCGAGAGTCCGGCGATCAGTCGCTCGACCGACCACAGCAGCACCTTCATCTCCAGTTCGGCACGGCCACCGGCGTCGGTGAGGTCACCGGCCACCCGCGGTGCGGCGAACGGGAACAGCAACGTCGGCTTCATCGCCGGCTTGACCACCGCGGTGGTCCCGCCCAGGTTCTCGGTCTGCTCACCACCCAGCCACGCCGCGAGTTCGTCGATGTCGGTGTAGGCGGCCATGTTGGCCGGCGCCACCCACAGCGCCGCGTCGTGGCGGGCGTTCTCGCGGAAGAGCTTCTTGTAGAACGCGAGTCGTGACGAGTCCAGGCGCGAGGTGGTGGCCACCACGGTGGCACCGCCGGCCAGCAGGCCCGCGACGACCGATGCGGCGATTGACCCCTTGCTCGCGCCGGTCACCACGGCGACCTGATCGGCGAACTGTCCCTGACCGGGCTCCTCGGCGGCGGCCGCGATGGCGCCGTAGAGGCGGGCGTGCACCGGATGTCCCTCCGCGGCCGCCTTGGACTGCCACCAGCCGGCATGCTCGGCGACGGTGTGTCCGGCGCCCACGAAGCGTGCGACCTGCGCGTCGACGTCCGCACCGAGGTCGGCCTCGTCGGCCAGCCACAGCCGCACCAGATCTTCGCGCGCGGTGGCCCAGCGGTCGTCGATGAGCACCACCTTGGCCTCGTCGAAGGCCGGTGCCACGGTGCGCGCCCAATCCGAGCCGAGTTCGTCACTGACCCGCTGCGCCACCACGGCATTGGGATCGTCGGCGGTCTCCGGGGTGGAGACCTCCTCGGTGAGGCCGAGCTTGGCGAGCAGGGTGTTGGCGGCCGAGGCCAGCGCACCGGAGCGACCGGTGATCTGCTCGGTGAACTCGCCCAGCGCCGCGGCGTCGACGGTGGCCCCACCGCCGGATTCGGCGGCCGGCTTGGCCACCGCGATCCCGCGGCCGGCGCCGGCGGCGACGACGGCCCGGTCGATCAGGCCGTCGAGCGCGTCGGTGTTGGCGACCGCGCCGTCGAGCAGATCGCCGAGGTCGCCGCCACGGACGCTGGCGCCGTCGCGGCTGCCCAGCGCGAGCGCGACCTGGGTGTGCAGGGCCCATCCGGGGCCCAGCTGCCAGACGCCGGTCACCCGGTCGGTGATGTAGGACTGGCGCTTGCCGGTCGGGCCGATGACCTTGCGGATCTGATCGCCGACCGCGTCGGTGAGCACCGTGCCCAGCGGGCGGTACCCGCGGGCCAGGCTCTCCACCGTCGAGGCGAGCGCGCCCATGTCGGCCTCGGCGGCGCCGTCGATGGCACCGAGGCCGAGTTCGCCGCCGATGTCGAGGAGCAGCTGGTTGCGGCGTGAGGACACCCCGTCGCAGAGCGCCTCGATGGTGTCGGCGCCACCGATCTGATCGACCCGCATCTTGGTCCACAGTGCGATGACGGCCTTGACCGCATCCGCCGGGCCGAAGGAGATGTCGTCCGGGCGGGGTCCGGCGGCTGCGGCCGGGGCCGGGGCGGGCGCGGCGGCAGGTGCGGCGGCCGCTGCCGGGGCGGCGCTCTCGGCACCCGCATCGGCGGCCGGCTCGTCGGCCTCGTCCTCGGGTTCGGGGCCGGAGTCCTTGGCCAGGATGACGTCCGAGTCGCGTTCGAGGTTGACGACCTCGGTGGTGGCCGAGCCGTAGGCATCGAGCTTGAGGGTGTTGGTCGCCAGGCCCGACAGGGTCGGCGCACCCTTCAGTCCGATCTCGACGAAGCGCTGGATTCCCAGGCCGTCACGTTCGGTGCCGGAGAACAGCAGGTCCTGCGTCTCGATCCAGCGCACCGGGCTGGCGAACTGCCATGCGAGGAGTTCGATCAGGATGACGCGGGCCAGCTTGGCGGGCTGCGCGGACCACGAATCCCAGTCCGCGAGAACCGCATTCAGCGGATCGGAGGGAACCAACTCGGCGATCTCGGTAACGAAGTCGCGACCGAGGTTGAACATCCGCGGCACCAGGTTCGGGATGTAGTGGCCGATGAGGATCGACGGATCGAACTCCTCGGGCAGCAGCGCGTCGAGCTTGCCGCGGAACTCCGGGACACCGGCGCGCAACACCGTGGAGTGGAACGGAACGTCGATGCCGGGCACCAGGATGAAGGAGCGCTTGCCACCGAACTCGAGACGGCGGCGCTCGATCTCCTCCTCGAGCACCTCGAGGCCACGCACCGTGCCGACGAGGGCGTACTGCGAGCCGAGCAGGTTGAAGTTGACCACCTCGAGGAACTCGCCCGCCGATTCACCGAATTCGCTCACCCAGGTGGCGACGTCCTCGTCGGCCAGACCGAACTGGCTGGGCCGGATCGCGGCCATCCGATAGTCGCTGCGGCCCTGCTCATCTCGGGGAACGAGGTGATGCATGGCCTCGCCACGCTGGAAGACGACCTCCAGCACGGCCTCGAGCGGCAGCACCCCGGCGCAGGCGGCCAGCGCGTTGTACTCGCCGACGGAATGCCCGCAGGTGATGGCGCCCTCGACGAAACCGCCCGACTCCTTGAGTTCGGCGATCTGGGCGACGCCCAGGGTCGCCATGGCGACCTGGGTGAACTGCGTCAGGTTGAGCACACCGTCGGGATGGCTGTAGGTGGTGCCGTTCGCGATCAGGGTGGTCGGGTTGTCCCGCACGACCGCGAGGATCGAGAAGCCCAGCGCCTTGCGGGTGTGCTTGTCGGCGCGATCCCACACCTTGCGTGCGGCCTTCGACCGCGAGCGGGCGTCGAGACCCATGCCCTTGCTCTGGATGCCCTGGCCGGGGAACGCGTAGACGGTACGCGGCGCGGCGAGCAGTCCGGTGGCACTCATCACGAGGTCGTCGCCGACCTTGGCGGTGACCTCGACGACCTCGCGGCCCGCGTCGAGTCCGACGCGGTCGACCCGGACACTGATCTCGTCACCGGTACGGACCATGCCGAGATACCGTGCGGTCCAACCGATCAGCGGACGCGGGGACGGGATGGGGTTCTTCGCATCGGTGGCGGTGACCACCTGCTGCGCCGCCGCCGACAGCCACATGCCGTGCACGATCGGGTCGCCGAGGCCGGCCAGCCGGGCCGCGGAGGCGTCGGTGTGGATCGGGTTGCGGTCACCGGAGACGCCGGCGAAACCAGTCATCCGCGACGGCGCGGTGATGGTCGCCACGCGCAGGGTCTTGCGGGTGGCCGAACCCTCGTCGTCGAGGGCTCCGCCGGCCCGCGCCGGGTCGGTGAGTTCGGCGGCGCCGAGACGTCCACGGATCGCGAAGCGCTCATCCATCGTCGCGATCGTCGCATCGCCGGCACGCACCTCGACGGCCACCTCGACGACGCGTCCGACCTCGGTGTCGGCGACGGTGCCGGTGGTCGCGGTGATCGTCAGATCGGTGGCGGTGGTCGGGATGTCGCCGACGAGGCGGACCACGTGGTCGAGGTGGACCAGGTCGAGCAGGCCCTCGATGACCGAGCAGCCCTCGTCGGTGGTGGCCGCGCCGATGACGCTGAACACGCTCGGCCAGCAGGCGCCGACCAGGGTGTCGGGAACCGCGAAACCGAAGGGCTCCGACGGTGTCGTCGGATGCAGGTGTGCGGGCATCGTGTAACCGGTGACGGCGGCGTGGTCGGCCACCGAATCCGGGTTCCACGACACGGTGGTGGTGGAGGCACCGTCGGTGACCTGTGCCAGCGACCCACCGGCGGCGACGGTCAGGATCTCCCGCATCGCGGCGGCGGCGTCGTCGGCGAGCACCAGCGGGCTGCCCCCGTCGCGCACCGACGAGTCGATCCGCACCGGGATGCGCACCGCGGCCGAGGAGATCGGGATGATCAGGTCGAAGCGCTCGTCGTCGACCTTCTCCACCACGGCACCGGAGGTCTCGTGTTCGGCGCGCTCGGGCGACACGACGGTCCATCGGTCGCGATCACCCAGGCGGGCAACGGGACTCGGGACGATGCGGCCGGCCCAGCTGACGTCGTCGGCCTCGAGCACCGTGGTGATCGAGCCGGCGTCGGCGACCAGCCCGGCCCGATGGCGCGAGTCGATCGCGACGGGCTGCGCGCCGGCGTCGGTGAGGTCGGTGGCGACCTGCGCCTCGAAACGGTCGAGCAGATCGCCCACCGGCTCGTCGACCCGGGTGATACCGGCGACGGCCACCGGACCCGGGATGATGCAGACGGCGTCGGCGCCGTAGCGCGCGTCGTGCGCCTGCCACAGTGAGTCGCTGCGCCACCACCGGCGGACGTCCTTGTCGATCACCGGGACGAAGTTGACCGGCTTGCCCGGGGTGCGGCACTGATCGAGGAAGAAGGCGACGTCGGCGGGGTGCAGGATGTCGACCTCGACGGCCGGGTAGACGCCGATGACGGCATCGATCGCGGCATGGGCGTCCTCGACACTGGCGACGTCGCCGAACATCGTCGGGATCTCACCGGAGTCGAGCGGGTTCATTCGGGCCTCGGTGCGGCGCAGCATCTCCACGAAGCGCTGCTTCCATGTGATGTCGGCCCAGGGCAGCTGATCGGCGTCGGCCGCACCGACCGACAGGGTCGCGAAACGCTCCAGCCACTGCTGGTAGGTCATCTCGGCGACGTCACCGAAGTACGGCTTGGCCGTCGGCGCCATGGCGGCGATGATCTCGTCGCGGCGGTCGGCGACGGCGTCGGCGTCACCGGCGACCTCGTCGAGCAGGCGACCGCAGCGCGACGCGGCGTTGTCGACCTCGTGGATGTCGGCGCCGAGTTGGCTTCGGCCGGAAGCCATTCCGGCGGTGGCCTGTCCCGCTCCGATCCAGTCGTCGCAGCCGACGGTGTCGACGAGCAACTGCTTGACCTCGGGTGCGGTGGTCGCCTCCAGGGCGGCCATCGCCGCGGTGCCGACGAGGATGCCGTCCAGCGGCATCGTCGGGTAGCCGTGGTCGGTGGCCCAGGCGCCGGTCAGGTAGGCGCTCGCCCGTTCCGGGGTGCCGATGCCGCCACCGACGCAGACGACGATGTTCGGGCGGGCCCGGAGTTCGCCGTAGGTGGCCAGCAGCAGGTCGTCGAGGTCTTCCCAGGAGTGGTGACCGCCGGCGCGTCCGCCTTCGATCTGGACGATCACCGGGTGGTGGGGCACCTCGGCGGCGATGCGGATGACCGAGCGGATCTGCTCCACGGTGCCCGGCTTGAAGGCGACGAAGCGCAATCCGGCCTCGACGAACTCGTCGACGAGGGCGACGGCCTCGTCGAGTTCGGGGATACCGGCGGAGACGATCACACCGTCGAGCGGGGCGCCCTGGGCGCGGGCCTTCTGCACCAGGCGTTTGCCGCCTAGCTGCAATTTCCACAGATAGGGATCGAGGAACAGTGCGTTGAACTGTGCCTGCCGGCCGGGCTCGAGGAGGTCGGTCAGGGTGGCGACGTTGTCGGCGAGGATCTGCTCGGTGACCTGCCCACCGCCGGCGAGCTCGGCCCAGTGGCCGGCGTTGGCGGCGGCGGCGACGATGGCGGGGTCGACGGTGGTCGGGGTCATGCCGGCGAGCAGCATCGGCGAGCGGCCGGTCAGCTTGGTGAACGATGTTTCGACGACGCGACGGCCGTCGGGCAGCTCGGCGATGGTCGGGGCGAACTCGGACCAGGGGCGAGCAACCTCGGGAATACCGCCGGGGCTGAACAGATTTCGCTGACCGCCGCGCAGTGCCGCGGCCACGAGTCCGACACCCTGACCGCGGACCAGCGGTGCCGAGAGCCGGGTGGCGAGGTCACCGGGGCCGAAGTCGAGGATCCACCGGGCGCCGGCGTCGATGACGGAATCCACGGTCGCGACCCAGTCGACCGGCTCCACCAGGATGGAACGGGCGTGACGCAGTGCCAGGTCGACGTCGATTCCGCACAGCGCGGCCCATTCGCCGACGAGATCGACCGCGTCGGCCATCCCGGGGTGGTGGAAGGCGACACTCACCTGGAGGTGGTCGGTGGTGGGATCGAACGGCGCGCCGCCGATCACCTTGCGCTTGCGGTCGGCGGCCTCGGCCTCGGCGACCTGCTCGCAGCGCTCGGCGAAGGCCCGCAGATGGCGCGGTGCGCCGGACAGCACCACCGAGGTGCGGCTGTTGCGGATGGCGACGACGGGTGCGACGTCGAGGGCCGAGGCCGACAGGTTCGCGCGGTACTCCTGCAGCAGCGCGTCGATCCGCTCGGGGCGGATGCCGGTGATCGCCAGCATCGGCGAGCCCTCGCCGGTGGTGGCGAGTCCGCGGCGCCGCGCGATGATGGTTCCGGCCGCACCGATGAGATGGGCGATCGCCAGGAGCAGACCCTGCCCGGACTCGGCGACGTGTCCGTCGGCGCAGATGGCACCGGTCGCCAGGGAGCCCTGGGAATGGCCGACGACGGTGACCGGTGCGGCACTCGTGGTGTCGAGGCCCTGTTTCTTCAACGATTCGATGGCGGCCAGCTGGGTCAGCAGCACACCGGGACCCGACAGGGTGAAGTCGGCGAGTTCGGCGTCGGCGGGGACCTGCTCACCGGTGTCGATGGCGTGCACCCAGGACAGCGGATGGAAGCCGTCGGGGCGCGCCATGGTGATCGCGTCGGCGACCGGTTCGACGAGTCGTTCGGCCGCCTCGACCACGGCCGACACCCGATGTTCGAGATCGGCGTCGATCACCAGCTCGGCCAGCGTCGGCAACCACGCAGAGCCCTGCCCGCCGAAACTGATCGCGTAGGCCTCGCCGTTCTCGAGCCGATCGATCAGGCTCTCCGAGGGCCCGGTCTGGGCGCGGGCGTTTCCGGTGCGGTGGTGATCGACGGTCACATGAACTCCTGTGGGTTGTGTCCGGATTGGGGTGCGACCGATGGCGACGCCGAGTCAGGGCGTGCGTCATCGCGACCACCACCCGTTGGCTTTCGGGCTGGCCTCGCGTCGCTCTGTTGTGCTGAACACGCCTGCACCACAAGTCCTTTGGGGCGACGGCTTTTCATCGGTGAAGCACCGTCGACGTGTTCGTGGGACCCATCATGGCACACAAAAGTGAGGGATTCCTCATGTTCGGAACTGACCCCGCGGTATACCGGTCGGTAATCTCGCGGGTAACACAGGCGTACACCGAGTGGCCTGCCACACCCCCGTGGGTTGCGGCAGTTCACGGGCGCTTTTGCCGCACCGAGCGAGCGTTCCGCAGGTCAGGGCACCCCTGTTATCTAATCGTTATGTGAGGTGAAACACGTCCGCGCGCGTTGTCGTATGAGTGGGTCGAGCGTCCACCTCCGATGTCCGAAGAGACTGCCCCGTAGGGTGTGGTGATCATGACCGACTGCGTCTTCTGCGACATCGTGACCGGCGCCGCGCCGGCACGACAGATCTACGCCGACGACCACGTCGTCGCCTTCCTCGACATCCGCCCGATCATGCGCGGACACACCCTGGTCGTGCCGCGCACCCACTCCGACGGACTCGCCGACCTGGGCATCGACGACGGCGCCCGGATGTGGGCCGCGGGGCGACGGATCGCGGCCGCGATGAAGGTCTCCGACCTCGGGGTCGACGGCATCAACCTCGCCCTCAACGACGGTTCTTCGGCGTTCCAGACGGTGTTCCACACCCATCTGCACGTGCTTCCGCGCGCCGACGGCGACCGTATCCGATTCGTCCGCGGACTCCTCGTGCGCCGCGATCCGAACCCCGACGAGACCGCCGCCATCCTGCGCGAGGCGATGGGCACCCTGCCGTGACGACCTCTGCCGCCGCCTTCGACGAGGTGGTCGCCCTCACCGCGCGGGCCCGCTGGATCACCGTGTTCTCCGGCGCCGGCATGAGCGCCGAGAGCGGTATCCCGACCTTCCGCGATGCGCAGGTGGGGCTGTGGGAGAACTACGACCCGGCCTCACTGGCCACCCCCGAGGCGTGGGAGGCCGACCCGGACCTGATGTGGGCCTGGTATCGGTGGCGCGCCCGGCTCGTGCGACGGTCCGAGCCGAACGCCGGCCATCACGCCCTCGCCGATCTGCCGACCGCGGGACTCGACGACCCCGGCGATCCCGAGGCACGTGCGGTGATGATCGTGACCCAGAACGTCGACGATCTGCACGAGCGCGCCGGCACCCCGGTGCTCAGTCACCTGCACGGCAGCCTCTTCGCACCGCGGTGCTCGGAGTGCGCCACGCCGTACGACCCCGACGCCATGCTCGACGGGTCCGATGCCGGTTCCGATCCCGGTTCCGATCCCGACACCCCGCCGACATCCCGGAGGACACCGCCGTCCTGCCCGGTCTGCGGGGGGCGGATCCGCCCCGGCGTGGTGTGGTTCGGTGAGGCCCTACCCGAAGACGCCTGGCAACGTGCCGAAAGTGCCTTCCGCGCAGCCGATCTGGTGATCGTGGTGGGAACCAGCGGGGTGGTGTATCCGGCCGCGTCGCTGCCCGAGCGCGCCGCGGCGGCCGGCGTGCCGGTCGTCGAGATCAATCCGGAGCCCTCGGCGCTGTCCGCGCTGGCATCACATCATCTGCGGGCCACCGCCGCCACCGCCCTGCCCGCGCTGGTGAGCGCCCTGTCCCAGCGGTGAGAGAACCGACCCCACACTACTCCCCTGACGCGAGATCGATCGGCTGCCAAGAGGTTTCGGATCGCACCGGGCCGGTTGGCACCGACCCCGGCTTCACGCCGCGACGGTCGAGCGCATCCCACAGTCCGGCCAGGGCGGTGTCGGGATCGAGTTCGAACTCCGACTCACGCACGCGCCAGAACTCCCACCCGCACCGGCGGAGTTCGCGTTCGCGTTCCATGTCCGAGCGTGCCTGCGCACCGGTGGTGACGAACTCGTCGCCGTCACATTCCACCGCCATCCGACCGTCGGCGCCGGTGACCACCAGATCCATACATCGGTTGTTCACCACCACCTTCGGCGTGACGTGGTACCCACGACGGGACAGGATGTCTAACACCTTCTGCTCGAAGAGGCTCTCGAACGGTTCGACCCGCCGGTCGTCCGGGATGTCGACGGGCATCGGATCGATCGCGGGGCCCTGGTTGGCCTCGAGGTAACCGAGCAGCGATCTGCGCAGGTCGCCCTCGCCGAGGTCGTCGAGCGCGATGGAGTGGAACAACCACATCTGGTCCATCGCGCGCGAGGCCGCGACGTTGATGCGACGTTGGGATTCGGCCCGGGTCAGCGCCGCGATGGCGCCGGGATCGGAGACCACCATCGACAGGAAGATCACGCGTCGTTCATCGCCCTGGAAATCCGGGGGTGTCCCCACCCGGATCCGTCGGCGACGCCACTGCGCATCGTCCACCCGCTCACGCAGCAGCCGGGTGATCACCTCGGTCTGCCGGGTGCCCTGCAGCGCGATGACGCCGAAATCCAGTCCGTCGTAGGCACTGTCGGCGAGGCACTCGACGAGTACCTCGACCAGCGCAGCGGCCTCGGCCTCATTCACCAGTGTGTTGCCCTGCCCGGACGCGGTGCCGTCGACGCGTTGGGTCCGCAGCGGGTCGAGTCGGTCGGCGCCGTGCTGGCGGACCGGGATCAGCGGCGCGTCGGAGTAGAACTGTGCCGAGGAGTACCCGATGATCTCCGGCATCGAGCGGAAGTGTTCGCGCAGCCGGATGACATGCCCGAATCGGCTGCGCAGCAAGGAGAACAGACTCGACCGTGGGGTCAGCCCGTCACGCAGGTAGTGCGGCAGGTCGGGCAGGTGGGCGTCGAGGCCGGCGAAGGCGTCGTCGAGGGTGGTGCCCGACAGGCCGGTGGGCGCACACTGGCGATCGTCACCGACGACGATCACCCGGGGCGCGAGCCACAGCAGGTAGGCGCTCGTGACATCGGTTTGGCTGGCCTCGTCGACGATGACGACGTCGAAGGAATTCTGTTGTGCCGGGAACATTTCCACGACCTGGGCCAGTGGCATCACCCACGCCGGCACGGCGGCGGCGGCCTCGGTCATCGCTTCCCTCGCCGCGGCCCGGAAGCGGTGTGCGTGTTTCCCCGATCCCTTGCCCAGGTTGATCATGTGGTCCCGGTAGGACTGCAGCGCCTGGATCTGCGCGACCGTCACCCGCGACAGGCACGCCCGCCAGGCGCGGGCCGCGGCCAACTGGGTGGTGAGCTGCACCAGATCGGCCTCGGACTCGTCGAGCGCCGCCGACCAGCGCCGTTCGCCGTCGGGGTCGCTGCGCAGTTCCGCCCACGTCCGCGCCCGACGCCAGTCCCATGCCCGACGCACCTCACGCAGCCGCCCGTCCCACCCGGGATCGTCGGCCGTCTCGGCCAGCATGACCGCGAATTCCGGTGCCTTGCTGCGTAATCGAAGGATCAGCAGGTCCAGGGCCGACTGGTCCTCCCATTGCGTCCGGGCCGCCACCACGGCCCGTCGCGCGGCTTGGATGGCATCTGCGTCCGCGCTCGCGAGCGCCGCGATGAGCGCATCCCCCTCCGCAGACGGCCCACGCTCCAGTTCGGGGGCCAGCGCGTAGACGTGGTCACCGAGTTCCTTCTCTGCCAGCAGTGCATCGTTGGCCGCCGCGATGGCACCGGCGTCGTGCGCCACGGCCACCGCCTCGGCGACACTGCGCGGTCGGGGTCCGCCGGGGCTGATCGCCTCGAGTTCGCGCACCAGCGCGTCGCGTTCGGACAACAACGTCGAGATCCACCCGAGGCGCTCGTCGAGTCCGACCAGCCGATTCAGTTGCGATGACCGACTTCCCGAGACGTCGACCGGAACGTGCAGATCGGCGAGCACCCGCTGCGCGTGGTACACCGCGTCGAACACGGCGAGGTGATCGGCGACGGCCTGCAACGACCGTTCGTCGGTGGGTACCCGACCGTCGACGGTGGCCGCCACCCCGGACTCCTCGACGGCCCGCTGCGCCTCCGATCGCCGCATGCGACCACGCCAGCGGCCCCCGTCACGCAGGAAAGCGGCTGCGGCGGCAAACAATTCGCCATCCCCGGGGCGTGCACCGTCGACCGAGACCGCCTGCGCGCCGAGATCACGATCCCGGCGGGCGGCGTCGGCGATGACCGGCGACAGGGTGGTGACGCGCGACCACAGATGGGCGGCCTCACCGGCGAGCAGGCGATCGGCCATGTCGACCATGGCCGGCGGAAAGGCCGCCACCTCGGTCGCGGCCACGCCGAGGCGATCGCAGACCCCCTTGAGCCGCATCAGCCGGGCGCTGTCGACGCCGGACAGGATCGACATCAGCGAGCCGGTGCCGACCATGGGTTCGGTGGGGCGACGGGCGATACGCGCGCAGATCTGATCCATCCGGGCCGGATCGGGCAGGAAGTCGTCGAGGTCGACGAAGCGCTGGGCCTGCCGGGACGGCTGATTCCTGGTGGTGCGCAACAACTCCAGCACCCGGGTGAACTCGGCGGGTTCCAGCGGCGGCAGTGCCCCCTCGACGGGTCCCGGCAGCCAGTCGTATCGCGCCGCGTGCGCGTTGCAGTCACGGACCACCTGCGCGGCGGTGCCCCGGTAGTCGCCGGCCACCCATTCGTGGATCTCGGTCTCGGCACGGCGCAGCTCCCAGAGTCCGCGCAACGCGCGTTCCCGGCGGGCCATGGCCTGCTCCCGGCGGGCGGTCAGGTCATCGATCTCGGCGGTGCCGACACCGTCGACGTAGGTCGCCTTGCGTTCGGCGATCTCCTCGACACCCGAGACCATCGATTCGAAGCGGTCGCGGGTGATGTCGGCGGTGGACACCGTCAGGGCCCGCAACTCCGGCGGCAGGATGTCGCGGAGGACGGCCAGCGCTCCGGGCTTCTCGCTGGTCACCAGGACGCGCTGTCCCTTGGCCAAGAGCGCCGACACGACGTTGGCGATGGTCTGGGTCTTCCCGGTGCCCGGTGGCCCTTCGACGACGACACCGCTGTCGACACCGAGTTGGGCGAAGACATCGCGCTGTTCGACGTTGGCGGGCAGCGGGAAGAGCGCATCGCCGACGAGATCCTCGGCGGGCATCGCACCCGACGCGGCCAGCGCGGCCAGCCGCTCGTCGGATTCGATCGGCGCCACCAGTTGGGCCAGCCCGATGGGAATGTCCGCCTCGGGCGCATCGCGCAGGTCGGTGAGGATCGTCTCGTAGAAGTCGAGCAGCGCGTCGGGACTGCGTCGCCGGCACACCAGCGCTCCGACGAACTCCACCTCGACCGACACCGCCGCGTCGGTGCGTACACGCGAGACCCAATCGTGCAGGAGATCGTCGGCCTTCGGATGGATCGGGCTGGGCAGCGACTCGATCTTCGCTCGCACCTTCGCGGTGTTCTCGAAGTCGATGCCCTCGACCGACGACAACAGCCGTGCGTCGTGCAATGTCGGGACCGATCCGGCCGCCACCGCGACGCGGATCGTGCCCCGGTCGGGGTCGCGCTCGGCCACCACCGGCTGTGTCAGCAGGTACTCGCGGATCGTGGTGGTGGTGGGGGTGGCCGCATCCGCCGCATCCGGCGACGACACGGTCAGCAGGCCGGCGGCCAGCACGAGTTCCCGGGACTGGGGCGACTCGGTGAGGTCGTCGACCATCGCCGACAGACTGTCGTATCCGACGTGATCGGGCCCGAGTTCGACGACGAGCTGACCGGCCGCCGCGCCGGACCGAACCGCTATCGGGGTGCCGGTCCCCACCGGCAGGACCGCCGGATGCTCGTCGACGTCGCGCACGTCATGACCGCGGGAGGCCAGCAGGTCACGGAAGAAACCGAGCAGGCCGAAGACCTGATCGCGGCGGTGCGCGCGATGCTCCTCCTCGGTCATGAGCGTGGTGTCCTCCTGCGCAGATCGTCCGACCGGCCGATGACCGGGCGAGTCTGGCCGTCGGTCACCTCCGGTCGGGTCTGACCCATCACGCTATCAAGCCGCCGCCGGGGCGGCAGGACGCGCGATTACGATCCGGGGTTGCTGCGCAGCGCCCGGTAGCCACCGTCGATGTAGTGGACGTTGGTGTAGCCGAGGTCGGCGATCTGTTCGGCGATGCGGGGCGCCTGTGACGAGACCGACACCACGTTGATCTCGGTGTCGGGGTGACCGATCACCGGGAAGGTGCCCGACGGCGTGGGCGCGAGGCGCTCGCGGACGTCGGTCGGCTCGACGACGACCGCTCCGGGCAGGCTCCCCTGATGCCGCACGACCTGCGGGCGCGCGTCGAGGACCACGGCATCGCCGCGGCGGGTGTGGGACATGGCTTCGGCTGCCGAGATGGGATCCACCACTGACACTGGGGACTCACTCCTGATGTTGCTGAGATGTGTACGGCTGAGATGTATCAGACCGGGGGGCGCGAACACGGTCGCCCGCGATCCCCCGACAAAGGTTACGGAAAAATCTCGAAACGCCCAACATCGCCTCAACCCGGACACGCCGGAGCCGCCGGTGGCGGATCGCCGGGTCAGTGGGTCAGTTCCGCGGCCGTCCGGCGACGTGACGCGAACCCCGCTTACCCCAGCCGTCCCCGCGGGAGTTGTGACCGTCGCGCCCACGCTGCCCCTGACCTGCGCGTTTGTTGCCGCCCCGACCACGTGGGGGGCCCATGTCCTTGCGCAGATCGATCGGGTTCTTGCCGATCCGGGTGTTGCGCAGCAACTCCAGCGTCTCGCGATCGAGGTTGTCGGGCAGTTCCACCAGCGAGAAATCGTCGCGGATGCTGATGTTGCCGAAATCACCCCGGGTGAGTCCGCCCTCGTTCGCGATCGCGCCGACGATCGCGCCGGGCGACACCTTGTGTTTGCGGCCCACCGCGATGCGGTAGGTGGCGAATCCGCCGCCGCCCTTGCGCGGGGCGCGTTCGCGGCGCTCGGGCCGCTCTCCCGCGGGCGGGTCGGGTGCCATCAGGAAGCCGCCGTCGCGGGTCTCGAGCGCCAGCGCCGCGGCGATGTCGGCCATCGCCACGTCCTTGTCACGCGCGTAGTCCTCGACGAGTTTGCGGAACATGTCGAGGTTGTCCGAACCGAGGTTCTCGGTGATCGAGTCGGCGAAGCGCGCCACCCGCTGGGCGTTGACGTCCTCGACCGACGGCAATCCGATCTCGGTGAGCGGTTGCCGGGTCGCCCGCTCGATCGCCCGGAGCAGGTGACGTTCCCGCGGCGAGACGAACAGCAGCGCGTTGCCCGATCGGCCGGCGCGTCCGGTGCGGCCGATGCGATGCACATAGGACTCGGTGTCGTGCGGGATGTCGTAGTTGACGACATGGGAGATGCGCTCGACGTCGAGTCCGCGGGCGGCCACGTCGGTGGCGACCAGGATGTCGATCGTGCCGTCCTTGAGCTGATTGATGGTCCGCTCACGCTGCGCCTGCACCATGTCGCCGTTGATGGCCACGGCCGAGAAGCCACGTGCGCGCAATTTCTCGGCGAGTTCCTCGGTGCCCGATTTGGTGCGGACGAAGACGATCATCGCGTCGAAGGACTCGACCTCGAGGAAACGGGTCAGCGCGTCGAGTTTGCGCTGATGGGACACCTGTAGGTAGCGCTGGGTGATGTTCTGCGCCGTCGCCGTCTTGGCCTTGACGGTGATCTCCTGCGGATCGTGCAGGTACCGCTGGGCCAGCCGGCGGATGGCGCTGGGCATGGTGGCCGAGAAGAGCGCCACCTGCTTGTCGTCGGGGGTCTCGGCCAGGATGCGTTCGACGTCCTCGGCGAAGCCCATGGTGAGCATCTCGTCGGCCTCGTCGAGCACCAGGTACTCGAGTTGGGAGATGTCGAGGGTGCCCTTGTCGAGGTGATCGATGACGCGGCCGGGGGTCCCGACGATCACCTGGGCGCCGCGCTTGAGCCCGGCGAGTTGCACGCCGTAGCTCTGGCCGCCGTAGATCGGTAGCACCCGGACGTCGGGCATGTGCGCCGAGTACTTGCCGAATGCCTCGGCGACCTGCAACGCGAGTTCGCGCGTCGGCGCCAGGACGAGTGCCTGGGGACGGCGCAGCGCCGGATCGATCCGCGAGAGGATCGGGATGGCGAATGCGGCCGTCTTGCCGGTGCCGGTCTGGGCGAGTCCGACGACGTCGCGGCCGGACATCAGCGGTGGAATGGTGGCCGCCTGAATCGGCGACGGGGTCTCATAGCCGACCTCGGCGATCGCGCTGCGTACGCGGTCGTCGATGTCGAGGTCGTCGAAGCTGATCGACGGCGAATCGGTGTCGGGCTGATCGGTCATGGTCTGCGTGTCCCGTTCATCGAGATAACTGTAATGCGCGCGACGGCCAGAGTCCTTATCTGCGGCGGTTTGGCCGTGCTGACATCGGTTTTCTCCGAGTTCGCGACGGTCGATGCGCACTGTGATCGGCGCCACCGGGTTACTGATACCCTCGGTGCCACTCACCACTACGCAGCGGTCATGTGACTCGCACCGTCTGCCCGAAATGCCCGCATTCGATCACCCGTATTCGACCACACGTATTCACCCAGGAGCGTCATGCAGGAATACACCACCCCGTCCGACCTCGCCATCGACGACAAGGCCACGACGGTCGATGCGATCTTGCGCTACCGCGAACAGCGGCCCACCATGCCGCTGTTCAAGAAGCGCGCGTCCGGAACCTGGATCACGGTGACGGCCAAGCACTTCGCCGACGAGGTCGATGCCGTCGCGAAGGGACTCATCGCCTCGGGTGTGCAGGCCGGTGATCGCGTCGCGATCCTGTCGTCGACGCGCTACGAGTGGACGGTCCTGGACTACGCGATCTGGCGGGCGGGCGCGGTCACCGTCGCGATCTACGAGACCTCGGCCACCGATCAGGTCCAATACATCGTCGAGAACTCCGGCACCACACTTCTGATCATCGAATCCGAGGCGCAGTTCACCAAGCATCAGGAGGTCATCCTCGCCCCCGATCCGCTGCGCGAGACCCTGGTGATCGACCGCCACGGACTGGCCGAGCTGAGCAAGCGGGGCGAGAAGCTCGGGGACGACGTTCTCGACGAGCGACACGCGAACCAGTTGTCCTCCGACGCCGCGACCCTGATCTACACCTCGGGCACCACCGGCCGGCCCAAGGGCGTCGTGCTCACCCACGCGAACTTCCTGGCCGAGTGCGCCGCCACCCGCGACGCGGTGGGCGCCGGTCTGGTCGAGGGCAAGTCCACCCTGCTGTTCCTGCCGCTGGCCCACGTCTTCGCACGCGTCGTGGCCGTCGGGTGTGTCGAGAACGGCGTGATCCTCGGCCACACCAACGACATCCCGAATCTGATCAACGACCTCGCGGTCTTCAAGCCCAACTACATCCTGTCGGTCCCTCGCGTGTTCGAGAAGGTCTTCAACTCGGCCAAGCAGAAGGCCTACGACGGCGGCAAGGGATCGATCTTCGATCGGGCCACCGACACCGCCATCGCCTACAGCAAGGCCACCGAGAACGGTTCGGCCGGACTGGTGTTGTCGTTGCAGCACAAGCTGTTCGACGTGCTGGTGTACAAGAAGTTGCGCGCCGCGCTGGGCGGCAACTGCGAGGGTGCCATCTCCGGCGGCGCCCCCCTCGGCGCCCGGCTCGGTCACTTCTTCCGTGGCGTCGGCATCCCGGTGTACGAGGGTTACGGACTCTCGGAGACGACCGCCGCGGTGACCGCCAACAACGAGGACCACCAGAAGGTGGGTTCGGTCGGGCGGCCGGTGCCCGGCGTCAGCGTCGCCATCGCCGAGGACGGCGAGGTGCTGCTCAAGGGTCCGGTGGTGTTCACCGGCTACTGGCACAACGCCCAGGCCACCGCGGACGCGATCCGGGACGGCTGGTTCCACACCGGCGACATCGGACATCTCGACGACGGGTTCCTGTTCATCACCGGCCGCAAGAAGGAGATCATCGTCACCGCCGGCGGCAAGAACGTCTCCCCCGCCCAGCTCGAGGACGCGATCCGCGCGCATCCGCTGGTCAGCCAGTGCCTGGTGGTCGGCGACAACAAGCCGTTCATCGGCGCACTCATCACCATCGACCCGGAGGCGGCGCCGGGGTGGCTGGAGCGCCACCACCTGCCCGCCGACACCCCGATGGCCGACCTCATCAAGAACGAGGCGCTGCGCGCCGAGATCGACGCTGCCGTCGAGGAGGCGAATTCGAAGGTGTCCAAGGCCGAGGCCATCAAGAAGTTCGAAATCCTCGCGTCCGATTTCACCATCGAATCCGGCGAGCTCACGCCGACGATGAAGCTCAAGCGCAACGTCATCAGCGACACCTACAAGATGGCGATCGCCGACCTGTACACCTGATCGTCGGTCGGTTCCGCATCCGTGGGACACGTGAGACTCCTGTTACCGAAGTGGCAAATGTGACGATTGGGACTCGGTGGGCGCGCCGTCGTCGAAACGGCGGTGCGCCCACCTAATCTCTGGGCGATGAACCGGGACCTCGCCATCGACGTGACGCGCGGCCTGGCGATCTGGAGCATGATCACCGCCCACTTCGCCGACGGCGCCAAGATCGCCATGCCCACCCATGCCTTCCCCTATGTGGACGGCATGAGTGTGTTCGTCCTCGTGTCCGGGTTCATCCTCGGGCTGGTCCATCACGGCTGGATCGACGCACACGGCATGCGGTTCGCCTTCGGCAAACTCGCCGCGCGCCTCGCGGTCCTCTACGTCTGCCAGCTCACCATCGCGCTGGTGGCGGTGGCCGCGGGGATGGCCGGCTACTTCCGCCTCACCTGGCTGCTGCCGGTGGATGGGTGGGCCGAGGGCATCTGGGCGTCGGTCACCATGGCGTACCTGCCGAGCGGGGGGAACATCCTGCTGATGTACATGGTCCTGATGGCCTCCGCCTTCGCCGTCCTGCCGCTGCTGGCGCGCGGGTGGTGGGCGGCGGTCGTCGCCGCGTCGATCGGACTGTACGTACTCGCCCAGACCAATCCGCCGGACTGGTTCTATCTCACCGCCGACATGACCGCGCCCCGGATCCAGAACTGGGCGGCCTGGCAGGTCTTGTTCGTGCCCGCCCTCGCGATCGGGTGGAATTGGCGGCGGTGGCACCTCGCGACCAGGATCGAACGCCACCTGCCACTGCTGGTCCTGGTGGCCGCCACAGTGGCCGCGGCGATGCACTTCCTGGTGATCGACGGCCCCCTCGCCGCCTTCGAACCGGCGCTGGGCGACAAGCTCGACCTGGGTGTGGCGCGAGTCGTCGGCGCCTGGGTCGTCGTTCCGGTGGTCTATGGCGTCTTCCGCGTCTTCCTCGCCCAGTGGCATCGCGACTGGCTGCGACCGTTGGCGTTGTCGGGTTCCCGGAGTCTGGACTCCTATGTCATCCAGTCGTTGGGTCTGGTCGTCGTGCCGATCATGATCCTGGATCGGCCGTGGTCGACGTGGTCGATGACGGTGATCGCCGTCGGAGTGTTCGGAGCGTGCTGGGCGTGGGCGGAGTTCCGGCGCGCCTGCCACGTCGACAAGTTGCATCGTCTGCCGGCGATTCTCGCCGCGCCGATCACCACGGCCATCGCGCGGAAGATGCCCGCACCGGCGGTGCGGCCCGTCGGTGTCGCGTCCGCCGCCACACATTCGTCGGTTCGCCGCTCGGTCTCCGCCGGATCTCCGTCATGAACGGCGGGCGCGACGAGGTGATCGCCACCGCCGGTGACATGACAACTGCCGTCCACGCCGGCAACGACACCCGGGGCGCCGCGATCCGCACACCGATCACCATGGCCAACTCCTATCACCTGCCCCCGAATCCGGAGGCGGTCGACTGGTCGGGCACCGATGACCTGCTCTACACCCGCAATTCGGGCGCCAATCAGATTGCCCTACAACGGAAACTGGCGGTCCTCGACCACGGCGAGGACGCCGTGGCCCTCGCCTCGGGTGTCGCGGCGCTGCATGCGGTGTTCTTCACCTTCGTCGCCGCCGGCGACCACGTCGTGGTGTCCGACACCACCTACGAGGCGACGTGGAAGCTGTGGACCGAACTACTCCCCCGCAAGTACGGGATCGAGGCGAGCTTCGTCGACATCACCGATCTCGACGCGGTGGCCGCGGCGATGCGGCCGAGGACCCGGATGGTGATCACCGAGGCCATCGCCAATCCGACGACCAAGGTCGCCGACATCTGCGCCCTCGGGACGCTCACCCACGACGCCGGCGCCGTCCTACTGGTTGATTCGACCTTCACCCCGCCGCCGCTGTATCGCCCGCTCGACGACGGCGCCGACCTGGTGGTGCATTCGTTGACCAAGTACATCAACGGGCACGGAGATGCCATGGGCGGAGCCGTGATCGGCGATGCCGAGCGCATCGGGCAGATCAAACGCGAGGCGATGGTCGACGTCGGCGGGGTCATCTCCCCGTTCAACGCCTGGCTCATCGAACGCGGCTCGATCACGTTGCCGCTACGGCTCGGCCAGCATCAGCGCACCGCCGAGCGCGTCGCCGCGGTCCTCGCGGGTGATCCCCGGGTGGCCTTCGTCGCCTACCCCGGCCTCCCGTCGCACCCGCAGCACGAGCTCGCCGCACGCCAGTTCGGTGGCCGCGGATTCGGCGCGATGATGGCGTTCGCGGTCGACGGCGATCCGGCCACCCAGAACCGCTTCGTCTCCCACCTCCGGGTGATCACCTCGGCGGTCTCCCTGGGCCACGACGAGTCGCTCATCGTTCACGTCGGCACCGATGGCCCGCGGGTGGCCGCCTATCCGGAGCCGTTCCGCACGTTCGGCCATCTGCGGTTCTCGGTCGGACTCGAGGACGCCGACGATCTGATCGCCGATCTCATCGGGGCTCTCGACGCCACCTTCGGGTGAGCGCGCGCGTCAGTGGGTGACAGCTCGTGGGTGTCGGGTCAGCGGGTGACCCAGGCGCGGGCGATGTCCAGGCGCTGCCATCCCCCGGTCGGCCCGGACTTGTCCAGCGGATAGCCTGCCGGAAGTGCGGTGCGGGCCAGGATGTTTCGGAGCTGGGCGGTGCTCAGCCCGGGGTGTGCGGCACGAATGAGGTTCTCCGCCCCGGCCGGCACGGTGAGCGCGGATGCGGTGTCACCGGTCGGCAGGAAGGAGTAGCTCGCCCGCTGCCGGTAGTCGGCCAGCGCCGTCGCCGTCGGCTCCCACGGCTGTTGGCAGGCCGCGACGGAGCCGATCGGTGCGCCCACCCGGGCCTGCAGCACGCCACGCAATTCGGTGCGGGCGGCGGCGAACAGGGCGGCGAATCCGGGATCGCCGAGCAGTTCTGAGGCGGTGGCCTGGGCGAGCATCCGGCCACCCATCACGTCGAGCGGGTAGTGCACGCCGAGGACGATGCGGTGATAGCCGTATTCCGCGCCACGCGCGAGGATCTGCGGACCGACCTCCGGCAGCATCGAGGCGATCAGGAATGCCTGGGTGTACCCCCAGGTCGTGTGTCCGGACGGATACGAGCCGCTGCCCTTGACCGCGGCGTAGAGGTCCGGGCGACCGTCCCCGTATCGGCGGATGAGTTGGGGCGCAACCTCGAACGGGCGTGGGTACTGGAAGTACTTCTTCTCCTTGGTGGTGCTGATGCGTTCACCGGCGATCGACTCCTCGCCCAGGAGAAGTTCGGAGGTCTTGGGTAACTGTCCGGCCCGCAGCGCCGCCGAGAACGCCGGCGCCAGCTGCGATCCGAGGGCGTTGAAGATGGCCGGACCCTCGATCGCGTAGTTGTCGTCGACGGCATACCGCGCGGTCGCGGGCGAGGCGGTGGTGTTGACGGCCACCGTCTCCGCGAGGTTCTGTTGCCGGATCAGCGGCGACGTGCGCGAGAACCCGTCGAGGATGGCGATGTGATTGGCCGGTGCCGCGGTGGTGAACGGGTCGGACTTCTGCGCCGCGGTGAATCCCGTCGACGCCGGGACGGCCGTCGAGGTGAACGTGCATGCCGGAGCGGCGGCGGCCGGGGCGTGCGTCGCCACCGTCGGCGCCATCAATGCCACCGCCGCCACCGCCGCAGCCATGATCTGTGTCCACTTCGGACGCACCATGATTCCTCCGATCGACCCGTCGTACCGCTGTCGCACTCACCTCACGAAGCGCGATGGATCACTCGGCATCAGGCGGTCGCACACGAGGTGAACACTGGGTGACCATTGCCTCCGAACACGACATTCCGCCCAGAATGCCGGCCGGCGGATCAGCGTGTCTCGAACAGGATTCCGCGGCCGATCGCCTCGCGGATCACCGGGAGCGCCGCCTGCGCCAGCGCGTCGGCGTCGACGTCGTGGACGGCGGCGAGCAGATCGATCAGCGTGCCGAGGGGTACCTGACCGCGGCACCCGGCCAACAGTGCGCGGGACACCTCGTCGACGCCGAGAACGGCGCCGGGCCCGCCGGGCCGCCGCACCGACGACCCGATCTCCTGCCAGCCGTCGTCGCCGGGTAGTGACTGCGATTCGAGGAAGATCGGCGCGGTCCGCAACCGCGCCGCCAGCAGATGCGCGTCGTCGTGTCCGAGCAGGTAGTCGCGCCGATCCAGGAAGGCGCGCGCCTCCTCGCCGGTCACCTCCTCACCCGCCCCGGTGATCTCCTCGATGGTGTGGTCCGGGATCCGGCGGCCGTTGCGGCGCAGGGTGATCACACCCATCCCGATGCCGGTGATCTTCTCCTCGGCGAACCAGTCCAGCCAGTCCGACCCGCGGCGGGCGATGTGCTCCGGGTCTTCGCCGGCATCGGAGAGCCACAGCGAGATGTAGCTGATCGGGTCGGCGAGTTCACGCTGCACCACCCACGCGTCGAGTCCGGTTCCGTCGAGCCAGCCCACGATCCGGTCGCGCCAGTCCGTACCGTCGCGCACGATCCAGTTCGCCAGCAGCTGTGCCGTACCACCGTCGGTCAGATGATCCGACAACTGCCGAATCAGGTTGGCGCACAGCATATCTCCGGCCATCCCCGAATCCCGGTAAATGTAGTCCTGCCCACCGGCCCCGACGACGAACGGCGGGTTGGACACGACCAGATCGAACCGCTCACCGGCCACCGGTTCGAAGAGGCTGCCGGCCCGCAGATCCCAATCCATTCCGTTGAGCCGCGCCGTTGCTGCCGCCAGGGCGAGCGCACGCGGGTTGGTGTCGGTGGCCACAATCGACTCGCAGTGCGCGTCCAGATGCAGCGCCTGGATCCCGCACCCGGTGCCGAGGTCGAGCGCAGTCTCGACCGGATCACGGATCACCGCGCGCGCCAACGAGATCGACGCACCACCGATCCCCAGGACGTGGTCGTGGGCCACCGGCCCGGACCGCATGGCCGCGTCCTGGTCGGACACGGCCAGATAATCCCGGACGTCGTCGGCGTGCGGCCGGATGTCCAGCACCGCACGCACGCGGCCGCCGGCAACGCGTTCGATCACACCCCCGGAGACGAGATCCTCGACGCCCGTCGTCGGAAAAGCCTGTGCCATAGCAGTTTCCGGCTCATCCGATCCCAGGAGGAATAGTCGCACCAGCGCGGCGAGCGAGGCACGTCCACTCCCGGCGCCGGTGGCGCGCAGCGCGGGCCACCAGACCCCGCGACCCAGCGCGTCATTCGCCTCCGCGCCCAGCAGTTCCGACACCCCGTCGGCGGTATACCCGGCGTCGCGCAGGTCGGCACCCAGGGCATCGACGACGGATTTCGACTGCAGCGGAAGATCACTCATCAACCGACCCGCCGATACTTCTTGTGCATCGCCTGCTTGGACACACCGAGTACGACGCCGATCTCCGCCCAGGACAGACCTGCTGTCCGAGCGCGGCGGACGGCGACCTCTTCGTCGCGCACGAGTTGTCGGCGACGGTCGGCAACCTCTGCCAACGCTGATACCGGGTTGTCGGGGTCGCCGGAATCCCCGGTGCCGATTCCTGTCTGCATGCCCCTCATCGTGCACGTCGCGGCCATGATCGTCAACCAACGTTGACGAACGGCGTTACCGGATGCGACGGTGATCCTGCTCACGATCCTTTCGTTCAGGCAAGGTTATGCTAACTTTTCCTCAGATTCTGACCGTCGTGAGGTTGCGTGGCGACGGTGTCGTGGTGCGCGTGGACGGCTCGTCCGTGTCCTCCCAGCGCACCGGGGAGGCTGAGGAGTGCAGGTGGCAGTGGTGGGTTCGATGCGGGGTCAGCGGTCGGGGCGGGGCAAGACGTGGTTTGTCCGGGTGTCCGCGGTTGCCACGTTGACGGCGTTCTCGGCCAGCGCTTTCACGTCGAACGGGTCGGCCGCCGTCCTGAGCCCGGCCCTCGCCCCGGTCCCGACACCGGTCGCCAAGCAGACCGCACCGCCGAGGACGCCGGCCACCAAGCCGGCCGAGACCTTCCAGGAGCGCATCGACCGGATCGCGGCGAGCCCGCGGTCGCTGCTGCGGCCGCTGGATGAGAACCGCGGTCAGGCCACCGTGTGCGTGAGCGGCGAGTTCACCACGATGTCGGTGGTCTACGATTCCCTCTTCGAGTCACTTCTCCCCTCGTTGCCGCCGCAGTTGCGGGCCAACGCCTACGCCGCTCGCGATGCCGCACATCGGGATATGAAGCGGCTCAACGTCTCCACCCTGGCCATCTCCGACAACCCGATGGCACTCGGCGCCGACACCGACGATCCATCGCTGAAGTACCGCGGACCGATCTCGCAGTGGATGGTCATGCAGCTGTTGAAGATCAAGGACGGCCAGGAGGGTGAGGCCATTCCGGTCGGCAACATCACTCTCGCGCAGGCGGTCGAGACGGCGTGGCTGTACCTGTTCGCGACGGTGATCGCGCCGACGAAGTTCGCGCTGCAGTTGACGCCGTTCCTGGGCAGTCCCCTCGAAGGCACGTCGCTCGCGAGCTTCCAGGGCTACTTGACCTACAACACGATCCTGCAGATCGCGGTCCAGGGTGGGGCGCTCGGTGCGCAGTACACCTATCAGGCCATCTCGAACATGGTGATGAACCAGTGCGTGGCTCGGGTGACCGAGGACCAGCGAGCCGAGGCGGGCCGCCCGAGCGAGGACGTCACCTACGACATCGACATTCCCGCGGTTATTCGAAGCGTGGCCAATCAGCTCTCGCTGGCCGACAACGAGACCTGTGACGCCGTGGGTAACGTCCCGCTGAGCCGCATCGTGACCCGCACCCGCGACTACGTGCAGAGCACCGCGACCACCGACGCGCAGAGGACGCAGGTCGCACGCGAAACCGATGCGATCCTGGCGCGGATGAAGACAACTCGGATTCCGCACAATCTGATTCCTGCCGATCCCGCGGATTTCACGCAGCTCGAGGGCGCCGCCTCGCTGTTGGGCAGCCTGATCCCGTACGTCGGCGGTGCGCCGCTCGACATCGTCATCGGCCTCAAGCACAACCTCGATCAGGGGGACAACCCGCTGGAGACGGTCAGCGTCGCCGACCTCACCGTCACCAAGTCGCTCACGGCCGCGTACTACTCGTACTACCTGTCGCTGTACCTGTTCACCACGGTCGGCGGTCTCGCCGAAGGTGAGATCTTCGGCAGTCCGACCGTCGGTTTCCTCTCCCCGACTCGTGCCATCGGTGCCGTCGCCGCACTTCCCCTCACCTATGGACTTGTCAACTTCCACAACGTGATTCGCTCGATGTGCTTCACCGAAGACGACACCACCGGCACGGGGCGTGGCGCGCAGCTCAACCGCGACAACGCCACCCTTCCGTCGGCGAGCACGACGACGCCGACCGCCCCTCCGCGCGCGGGCTCCCGTGCGAGCACGCCGTCGAGTACTCGGCCGTCGGGCACGCCGAACCGCGGCGCGGCGTCGACCACGACCACCCGGCAGCCGATACCCGGTCTGCCCATGCAGATTCCGGGAATCGGCTAACCACACCCCCGAACCGACCGCGGTTGCGGCCTCACCCTCAGAAGGGTGGTGGTGCGCCGTCATCGGGCACGACGGGGTATCGCTTCTTGCGTCGTCGTGGGCGTGGCGGGTTCAGCGGATCCACGCCGTCGCTGATGCGGGCCCGGTTGCGTTCCCGTTCACGGCGTCGCCGTTCATATTTGGCGGCGAGCCGATCCCGCTTACTGGTCGGGATCACGCCCGGTTCCCGGGGTGTCGGTGGCGCCGCGGGTGGGTCGGCGAACCGGTAGCGGCGTAGCCCGCCGAAGAAGTCTTCGAGGGTTTCCGCCGGCCCCGGAATGTTGAGTCCTTCCGGGGTGGTGAAAATCGTGACCAGTCGGCCGTTCTCGTCGCGGTACTGGTCATCGAGCCACCGGGAGTGCGTTTTCTGCAGATGATGCCCACGGCACTTCGCGTTCAGCCCGTCGGGGGTGGTCTGCCCACCGCGGTCGGGGTGCTCGTGGTCGTACTCGTGTACGTGATCGCAGTCGCCGTCGGAGGCACTATCCCGGCAGGTGGGGATGACGCATTCGCCGTGGCGGATGCGGATGAATGTGTCCAATGCCGTCGACAGTCGGTACGGATCTGACGGCAACGCCGACGGGAGTTCGACGTCCTCGGGATCGACGCCCTGGGCACCAGTCGTCGGATCGTGGTCGGGTATCGGCTGATCAGATCGAGGAACTGTTCGGGGATGACCGCGCCCTGCCCGACGAGGTAGCCGAGGTTGCCGCCGAGAGGCGTGTCGTCGGCCGAAACTGTTTCGGCAGAGCCTGATTCGGTGTCGGTGGGTGCGGTGTCCGCGCCGGTGGCCGCCGTTTCCTGTGCTCGGCGTTCCGCGTTCACCAACCACTCGATGGCGTCCTCGCTGGAGCGCGCGGTATCGCGGCGCAACCGCTGAATGAACTTCTGAGCGCCGGACAAGGGCGACTCACCGCATGAGTCGCCGCCGGTGTCGACGACGGCCGCATCGGGAGTGCCCTCGCCGTCAGAAGCGTTCACCTCAGGACTCTCCATACGCGACGACATCCGCGCCACGCCCACGTCGGCGTCCGACTCGGGCTCGGGCTCGGTGCGAGACTCGGGTTCTGGTGCCTGTTCCACGTCTGCAGTGTCCGCGTCAGAGGGACCGCTCTCGTCGAGTAGCGACATCTGTGCCGCACCCGCGTCGGCCTCCACGACCGGCTCAGGTGTGGGCATCGACTCGGGTTCCGGTTCCGGACGCCGTGACTGGACCACGGATTCGGTTGCACTGCTATCGGATTCGCTGTCGGCGGCCGCAGACTGCTCCTGCTCGTGCTGTTCTTGTTGTCGCTGGCGTTCCTCGATCGCCGCAGCGGTGGTCTCATCGGCAATCACGTGCAACACGATCTGCACATCCGGAATACAGCCCGGCTCCGGGATCACCGCGGAACAGTCCTCACGCCCGCACTCACACGCGAACTGCGTCCCCGACAACAACGAGTACATGGCATCGGCCTGACGTTGCCGCCGCGTCCGCGGATCCTTCCGGCAGGCACAATCGGCCAGGGCGGCGATCGTCTTCTCCGCGATCGTGATGTTCTCCGCGGACATGGTCCCGGTGATCTCCCCGGTCCCGTCGCCCTCGAAATGAGTGAACACAGCCCGCTTGTCCAGGTTCCGCTTCCGCGGTTCCCGGACAGCGTCCGGGGCGTGTTGGAAGACGATCTTGTCGACCATGTCCCGCAAACTCGTCGCCGGCCACTGCCCCTGGCGGCTGAACAACCGCTCGGCGATCGCCGCGTCCACCAGGGCGGTGTTCGGATGCAAGGCCGGTCCCGGATCGAGCAGGTTGGTGCGATCGATCAGGGTCCGGAACTGACTGTGGCTGATCCGGCCTTCGAGTAATGCCCGCCCCGTCTTGGGCAGGCGGGTGGCCATCACGATCGCCTCATCCACCAGCCTGCGGGTGGTCACCATTGCCAGATTCCGGGTCCGGGAGATGTGTTCGGCCGTGATCTGCGCGTACTCCGCCGACTCGTCCAACGGGCGGTCGGTCAGACACCTCACCACATACGCGGTGAAGTAGGAGTCCAGCCACGCCATATAGGAACGGCAGCGGTCCAGTTCGGTCATCGCGACCAGCACCTCGTTGATCGAATGCTGATCCAACCGATCCGGATCCACCCCGAACAGAAACGAGCTGGGTAGACCCGGCCACGGCGACGGCCCCTGCTTCAGCAACGCATCGCGCACATCCCCACGAATCCGCGCGCTCCATGGAATGCTGCTCACTCCTCGCCCCCTCGAACAAGATGACCGTCGAAGCTCTCTTCGATCTGACCATCATTGTAGAGACGGCCACCGACAAAACCGTTCGCTCGCAGGGCGGGCGACCATCGGTCACTCTAGGCTCGACTGCCATGGCGCAGAATGTGAAGCTCGTCCTGACCGGAGGCCGCGATCACGAGTACGAGTCCGCGGACCTGACCATCGAGAACGGCGGGGTGCTCAAAGTGGTCGAACCGAACGGGTACACGACCTACTACGCGGCGGGCGAATGGCGCGTCGTCGGGCACACCAGCCTCACCTGAGGCGACGGAGCCGCGTCGCCTCACGTGAGGCTGACGTCGATTCCTTTCCCGGATTCGCGACATCGGATTATCCATGTGTTAACGTGCATCACGTGGCAAGGGTGAAGGTGACCTCGTTCGTCGACGACCTCGATGGCAAACCCCTCGGTGTCGACGATGCACGCAGTGTGATGTGGTCCTGGGCGGGCGTCGTCTACCGGCTCGATACCTCGAAGGTGAACCTCGCGAAGATCGAGGACGGACGGGTCCCGCTCGCCAAACTGCTCGCCGTCTCCACCCGCGTCGGGGGTCGACGTCACCCCACCGCGACACGCATCGATCCGCCCACCCGACGCCAATCCACCACGCCGGACCCGGCGCAGGTCCGGGAGTGGGCCACTGCGAACGGATACTCCGTCTCCGCCCGGGGTCGCCTACCTCGCAACGTCGTCGACGCGTACGACGCGGCGCACTGAGACCAACGCCGAGGTTCCTCGCCATAGGGGTCACCGACCGAGGTGAATGCTGGTGCGCGAGGGGGGACTTGAACCCCCACGTCCGTAGACACTGGAACCTAAATCCAGCGCGTCTGCCAATTCCGCCACTCGCGCGTGCTGCGAGCACAGCCTACCGTCTGCACTTCCCGCGAACCGCATCAGCCCGAGCGTCGGCGTCACCGTTGACGCAGATCACCCCGACCGCCCGGCAGAGCATCGGCGCAGGCCAGGTACCGTCGTAGGTATGTCTACGCAGTCCGGCCGTCGTCGTCACCGCCCCGCACTCCTGGTGCTCGCGGTCGCCGCGGCAATCGCCTGCCTGGGTTTGGCCTGGTGGCAGTGGGACACCTACGAGTCCGGCGGTGGCACTGAACAGAATCTCGGATACGCGCTGCAGTGGCCGGCCTTCGGGTTCGCCTTCGTCTGGGCGTACCGCCGCTTCGTGGTCCTCGAGAGCGATCCGGACGAGGCGCAGAAGATTGCCGAGAACAAGGCCGCGACCGAGATCCCCGAGGGCATCCTGCCCGAGCGTCCGACGATCCCCAGTGCGTCGACCCTGCAGCGCGACCGGGCCGACGACGACGATCCGTCGCTGCGCGAGTACAACCAATACCTGGCCGAACTCAACGCCGCCGACCACGCCCACGCCGCCCTGCGCGAGACCGTGCCGCCGGCCGATACCGACACATCCGAGAAGTGAGGATCCCATTTCAGTGAGCGACAAATCCGCGACCGACGTCGCACCAGCGGCCGCACCGATCGAGAAGGTCAAGGGAGCGCTCCTGCGGTACCGCATTCTCGCCTGGATCACCGGTCTGTGGTTGCTGCTACTCGTCGCAGAACTGATCCTCAAGTACGGATTCGACGTCGCCGCCCTCGACTTCGTCCCGATCGTGCACGGGTGGGTGTACTTCGTCTACCTCATCCTGGCGGTGGACCTGGCCATCAAGGTGCGCTGGCCGCTGGGCAAGATCCTGGTGACCGCCATCGCCGGCACCATCCCGTTCCTGTCCTTCTACGTCGAACACATCCGGACCAAGGAAGTGAAGGCGCAGTACGGGATAGGCGGCGAGACGCTGTAGAGATCAGTCGGCGGCCAGGCCTCGTAGCGCGGGAACCAACTGCGCCAACGCCTTTCCGCGATGGCTCAGTGAATCCTTCTCCTGCGCAGAGAGTTCCGCCGACGATCGGCCGGCCGCGACGGCGTCGTCGGGGATGAACAGCGGGTCGTAACCGAAGCCGTTGGCGCCCCTCGGGACACGCAGGATCGTGCCACGCCACTCCCCTCGCACCACGGTTTCGGAACCGTCGGGCGCGACGAGTGCACACGCGGAGACGAACGCGGCACCGCGACGCTCGTCGGGCACGTCACCGATCTGATTCAGCAGCAGGTCGTTGTTGGCGGCATCGTCGCCGTGGCGGCCGCTCCACCGCGCCGACAGCACCCCGGGCATCCCGTTGAGCGCATCCACCGACAGCCCCGAATCGTCGGCGAGACAGACCAGGCCGGTGGCCCGCGCCCCGGCACGTGCCTTGATCAGCGCGTTCTCCTCGAACGTGGCGCCCGTCTCGGGTTCTTCGGGGTAGTCGGGCACCGAGTCGAGTCCGATCACCTCGAGTCCTACGATCCCCGCCGCGTCGACGACCCGCTGCAGTTCGGCAAGCTTCTTGGCGTTGCGGCTCGCCAGCAGAATCCGATTGGCCATCAGGCCGGAAGCTCGCCCGGGTACGGCTGCTCCAGCGCGATCCGCTGGGCCTCGAACAGTTTGGCCGTGCCCACCTCGGCGATGTCGAGCAGCTTCTCGAGGGTGGCACGCGGGAAGGTCGCACCCTCACCGGTCCCCTGCACCTCGACCAGCGTGCCGGCGTCGGTGGCGACCACATTCATGTCGACCTCTGCGCGGGAATCCTCCTCGTAGGGAAGGTCCAGACGCACCCGGCCGTCGACGACCCCGACGCTGACCGCGGCGATCATGCACGACAGTGGCTGCGGATCGCTGAGTTTGCCTGCTGCACCGAGCCAGGTGACCGCGTCGGCGAGGGCGACGTAGGCGCCGGTGATCGCCGCGGTGCGGGTACCGCCGTCGGCCTGCAGGACGTCGCAGTCGAGGGCGATGGTGTTCTCACCCAACGCGGCCAGGTCGATGCAGGCACGCAGGGAGCGTCCGATGAGCCGGCTGATCTCGTGCGTGCGGCCACCGATCTTGCCCTTGACTGATTCCCGGCGAGACCGTTCGTGGGTGGCCGCGGGCAGCATCGAATACTCCGCGGTGAGCCACCCCAGTCCCGACCCACGCCGCCACGGCGGCACGCCGACGGTGACGCTCGCGGTGCACATCACCCGGGTCTCGCCGAATTCCACGAGCACCGATCCAGCCGGATGGCTGGTGAATCCGCGGGTGATGGTGATCGGTCGGAGTTCGTCGTCGGCCCTGCCGTCAGCGCGTGTGGTCACCTCACCAACTGTAGACATCGCCGCAGACACCGACGACGCCCCCCACGCGCCGGCTCAGAAGTGGAAGATCTGGCCCTGCCGCACCAGCTCGACCGGTCCCGAGAACGTGCTCCGGGCCTCGGCGAGAATGGTTTCGGCGTCACACCACGGCGCGACGTGGGTGATCGCGAGCGTCTTCACATTGGCCTTCGTCGCGGCCTCTCCCGCCTCGATACCCGACAGGTGCAGGTGTTCGGGACGGGTGGCCGGGTCATGGGTCCACGACGCCTCGCACAGGAACAGGTCCGCGTCCGTGGCGACGTCGATCAGTTCGTCGCACGGGCCGGTGTCACCGCTGAAGGCCACCACATGCCCGTCCGGTCCGGTGATCCGCATCCCATAGGTCTCCGGCGGGTGATCAACCGCGAGCGCCTGAATACGCAGGCCACCGAGGGTGATCTCCATCCCGTCGCTCCACTCGTGCACGTCGAAGGTGTCGCTGATGTCGTCGATCTCGCCCGGATATTCCGAGGACGCCGCACCGATGCGCGTCGCAACACCCGACGGGCCGTACAGCGGCGCCTTCTCCGGTGCGGGACCGGGTGGGGCGTAGCGACGCCACACCAGCATCGCGGGTAGATCGAGACAATGGTCGGCGTGCATGTGGCTGAGCACCACCGCGATGTTGTCGGGATCGGCCACCCTCATGAGTTCACCGATCACCCCGGGCCCGCAGTCGACAAGCACCGGCTGCTCACCCGGCGCGGCGAACAGGTACCCCGAGCAGGCCGCCCCCGGCCCGCCCACACTTCCCGAGCACCCGAGGACCGTGAGACGCATGTTCCTACCATGCCATGCGCGCATGGCATGGTGATCAGGTATCGGGCACAAGTCGGTTGCGGGCCGGCGAATCGGTGTCGACATTCCTCAGATGCGAGCCACCGCCCCGATGGTGGGACCGAGGAAACGGCTGGACAACTTGGCGAACGACGCGGGGTCACCGGTCGCCTGGAAGACCCGCTCGGCCTCGCGATCGGAATGCGGGTGCAGCATGTCACCCTCGGTCAGAACCCGGAACAGGTCCTTGGCCGTCTCCTCCGCACTCGACACCAGCGTGACCTCGTCACCCATCGCCAACTGGATCACGCCGGACAACAGCGGATAGTGCGTGCACCCCAGAACGACGGTGTCGACGTCGGCCTCCTGCAGCGGTTCCAGATATCCCTGGGCCAGACCGAGGATCTGTCGCCCACTGGTGATTCCGCGTTCGACGAAGTCGACGAATCTCGGGCAGGCGACCGCGGTGATCTGCGCGTCGCGGGCCGCGGCGAACGAATCCTGATACGCACGTGAGGCGATCGTGGCCTCGGTGCCGATCACCCCGATCCGCCCGGTCTTGGTGGCCACCACCGCACGCCGCACCGCCGGCAGCACGACCTCGACCACCGGGATCGGGGCATACCGTTCCCGGGCGTCACGCAGGCATGCCGCCGACGCGGTGTTGCACGCGATGACGATGGCCTTGACGCCGCGCTCGGCGAGGTCGTCGCCGATCGCGAGAGCGTGCTTGCGGATCTGCGGAATGGTCAGCGGACCGTACGGGCCGTTGGCGGTGTCGCCGATGTAGACGATGTCTTCGTCGGGCAGCAGATCGATGATCGCGCGGGCGACGGTGAGCCCGCCGACGCCGGAATCGAAGATGCCGATCGGAGCGTCGGGCGTCGATGATGCGGTTATGACCTCACCCCCGGAGTGGTCCCGGCACCACGATTCGGGCGTCGGCGGTCGCGGTCGGCGAGGTACCAGGCGGCCACCACACCGCCGATGGCCCCGAACAGGTGGCCCTGCCAGGACACCCCGAACGTGCCGGGGAACACTCCCCACAGCACCGAGCCGTAGACGAGGAAGAGACCGATACCCAGCAGCACCTGCCAGAAGTCCCGGTTGAACAGGCCGCGCACGAGCAGGAAGGTCAGCCAGCCGAAGATGATCCCCGACGCGCCGACGGTGATCGTGTACGGAGGTGCGATCAGCCACACCCCGAGTCCCGAGATCACCCACACGATGGCCGTCACGATCAGGAACCGGCGCGTCATCAACACCAGGAAGCCGAGCACGATGCCCGGAATGAGGTTGGCCCACAGGTGTGCCCAATCGGCATGCAGGAACGGGGCCCACAGGATGCCGTCGAGACCGTCGATCTGCCGCGGCTCGATACCCGCATCATCGAGTTGATAGCGGGTGGCCGCGTCGATCGCCTCGATGACCACCAGCAGGGCCACGATGGCCGCCATGACGATGGCCGATCGCTGCCACAGCGGTCGGCCTGCGCGTGGGGTCGCGGTCGGCGGTGTGACGGTCATGTCCTCCTCATTCACCGGTGGGGGCCGGCCATCACCGGACTCACGCCCAGAGTTGCCCTTCGAGGGCCTGTTGGGCCTCCTCCAGGCTACCGTCGTACGCCCCGGTCGACAGATACTTCCATCCCGCGTCGGGGACGACGAACCCGACGTCGGCACGTTCGCCCTTCTTGATGGCCTGACGTGCGACGCCGCGTGCCGCCTGCAGGATCGCGCCGGTGGAGACGCCCGCGAAGATCCCCTCGGTGTCGATGAGTTCGCGCACCCGCGCCACCGCGTCGACACCCTGCACCGAGAACCGACGCGTCAGCACCGTGTCGTCGTACAACTCCGGGACGAAGCCCTCGTCGATGTTGCGCAGGCCGTAGACCTCGTCCCCGTAGCGGGGTTCGGCGGCCACGATCTGCACTCCCGGCACCCGTTCACGCAGGTACCGCCCCACCCCCATGAGGGTTCCGGTGGTTCCCAGACCGGCGACGAAGTGGGTGATCTCGGGCAGGTCGGCGAACAGTTCGGGACCGGTGCCCTCGTAGTGCGCGAGCCAATTGGCCTCGTTTCCGTACTGGTAGAGCATCACCCAGTCGTCGTGGTCGGCCGCGAGTTCCTTGGCCACCCGGACCGCGGTGTTCGAACCACCCGCGGCGGGTGAGGAGATGACCTGCGCGCCGTACATCCGCAGCAGCGACCGACGTTCCTCCGAGGTGTTCTCCGGCATCACGCAGATCAGGTGATAGCCCTTGAGCTTTGCGGCCATCGCCAGCGAGATCCCGGTGTTGCCGCTCGTCGGTTCCAGGATCGTCGCACCCGGCGTGAGAACACCGTCGCGTTCGGCCTGCTCGATCATGCGCAACGCCGGACGATCCTTGATGGAGCCGGTGGGATTACGGTCCTCGAGTTTGGCCCACAACCGCACGTGCGGGCCGTCGTCGGAGTCGTCCCACCGGGGCGAGAGCCGTTGCAGACCGATGAGCGGGGTGTTGCCGACCGAGGCGATCAGCGACTCGTAACGCGCCACGCCTCAGCGTGCTCCGCCGGCGGTGACCTCGAATCCGGCTCCGCCGGCGGTGACCTCGAATCCGGCTCCGCCGGCGGTGACCTCTAATCCGGCTCCGCCGGCGACCGCGGGCAGGATGGTCACCTCGTCACCGTCGTCGATCGACGTGTCGAGTCCGCCGGAGAAACGGACGTCCTCGTCGTTGACGTAGACATTGACGAAACGGTGCAGCTTGCCGTCGGCGACGAGACGATCGCGGATTCCGGGGTTGGCCGACTCCAGATTGTCGATCACCTCCGACAAGGTGGATCCGCGTGTGTCAACCCGCTTTTCGCCACCGGTGTGGGTACGCAGGATCGTGGGGATGGAAACGGTGACCGTCATGGTGGGTTCAGCTCCTGATCTCGATCTCTTCTTCGGTGACCACTCCGTCGAGAATCCGGTAACTGCGCACCTGCGCGGTATCGGCCTCCCGGGTGGACACCAGGACGTAGTGGGCGTTCGGTTCACTCGCGTAGGAGATGTCGGTGCGGCTGGGATATGCCTCGGTCGCGGTGTGCGAGTGATAGATGACCACCGGTTCTTCGTCACGGCGGTCCATCTCGCGCCACACCTTGAGCTGTTCGAGCGAATCGAATCGATAGAAGGTGGGCGAGCGCTCCGCGTTGACCATGGGGATGAACCGCTGCGGGTCATCGCAACCCTCGGGGCCGGCGATGACGCCGCACGCCTCGTCGGGGTGATCGGCACGCGCATGCGCGATCATCTGGTCCACCAGGTCCCGACCTATCCTCAACACCGACTCGTCCTCCGCCACAGTCCCCTACCCTGCCATTCCTGTTCTGCCCCGACCGGCAGGCAATGTCCGCCGCTGATCAACGACTCCGGTGACCGGGGTATTCCGTGACGACCACAAACTCAGCGGCGCCCGAACCCCAGCGGTGAATCGATCACCCGATCCGATGACCTCATCGACCGTCCTCCGAACGCATGTCATCCATCCGATCCACAAAGGGGCTTGCACAGCAGGGGCCGTTATAGCGTGTTCCTACCTCGATCTGCGGTGCCGGATTCTCACCATCGACCACCGGCCTCGGGGACCACAGAAAAGGAGTGCCATCTCATGCAACGTGCCCAGCGTGTTGCCACTGCAGCCGTCGCGGCGGGCATCGCCGCCGCCCTCGCCCTGACCGGATGCTCGTCGGGTTCCGACAGCGGTTCGTCGGGTTCGACGACGGCCACCTCGACGATCACCGATCCGGCCGCACTGGTCAGTGCCGCCGCCGACTCGACCGCCGCGCTGACCGGTGCCCACCTGAACCTGGTGGTGACCGGGACCATCCCGAACCTGACCGCCAAGGCGGTGGAAGCCGACATCACGACCAAGCCGCAGATGGCGGCCAAGGGCACCGCGACCGTGCTGCTGGGCACCACCGAGGTGAAGGCCCCGTTCGTCTACGTCGACGAGCACCTCTACGCCGACATCGGCGGTCAGGGATTCGTCGACTACGGCGACGGTCGTTCCATCTACGACGTGTCGGTGGTGCTGGATCCGGACAAGGGTCTGGCGAATCTTCTCCGGCAGATCCAGAACCCCACCAAGACCGGTGCCGCCGACATCAACGGGGTGCAGGCCACCCAGGTCACCGGCACCGTCGCGGCGATGACCCTCGCGCCGCTGACCGGGGTCAACGTCACGGCGAATCAGAATGCGCAGGTCCCGATCACGGTGTGGATCACCGCCGACAACCAGCTGGCCCGGGTGGCCATCACCCCGGTCCCCAACTCGTCGATGACGATCACGCTCTCGAAGTGGAATGACACCGTCGAGGTGAGCAAGCCGTCGCAGATCGTGACGCCGAGCGCCTCGACGCCACCCAACCCGTCCGACGCCTCCCGTGTGCCGGCCTGACACCCGCACCCAAGAAAGGTAAGAAGCCATGACCATTCGCAAGCGCTTCGTCGCCGCTGCGGCCGCTGTGGGCGCCGTGGGTGCGGCCATCGTCGCTCCCGCCGCACTCGAGACCACACCCGCCCACGCATACGGCAACTACTACGGTGCCATTGCGCTGAACACCTCCGACGGCACCGTCGGACGCGCCTGGGACTACGGTTCCTACGCCGAGGCCGACGCCGCGGCGCTGGCTGCGTGCGGGTACGGCTGCAAGGTCGCCGTCGACTTCGTCAACGGCTGCGGTGCGGTGGCGTCATCGCCGAGTTACTGGGGCTACGGACGCGGCTCGAGCCTCTACACCGCCCAGTCCAACGCGCTCTATGCCGCGGGCGGCGGCGAGATCTACACCTGGGTGTGCACCTCCGGGCACAGCTGACATCCCGACCGACACAGCAACCACGTGGTGCCGTCAGCGCAATGCCGACGGCACCACGTCTGCATAGCCGGGAATGCCGGCCACCGGCCGTGCGGCGACGACCGCAGACACGACCGCATCACGCGTCACCTCCGCCGCCAGCTGGGCGACCTGGGTGAGCACGGCGGCCTCGGGATTCATCCCCGGCGGGATGAGCGGCGACGGCTCGACGGGGCGCGCCCCGGTGGACACCGCGAAGATCGTGTCACCGTCCAGCGGCGAATGCACCGGGACGATCGCGCGGGCCAGACCGTCGTGTGCGGCTACCGCCACCCGTCGCAGCGACGCCGGCGACAGCGCCGCATCCGTCGCCACCACCCCGATCGTCGTATTGAGAACCGTTGCCTTGGAAGCGATGTCGGCCACCGCACCGATATCCCCCGGAGTCGGTTGACGCAGACCGAACCGGTCGAGATCGGCGACCCCGGCACCCCACGGCAACCCCGTCGTCGGATCGATCACCGTCCCGACCGGATTGGCCACGATCAGCGCACCGACCGTCACGCCGGCCGCCGGGCCCGCGTCGATGACCCGGCTCGCGGTACCCACACCACCCTTCAGGCCGCCGGCGCGGGCGCCGGTTCCGGCTCCGACACTTCCGATCGCGAAGCCCTGCGCCGCCGCGCGTGTCGCGGCCGCGCCGAATCCCGCGTCGGGACGACGATCCCAGCCGCCCACCGGGAGATCGAAGATCACCGCCGCCGGCACGATCGGCACGACGTGGCCGTGGATGTCCATCGGCAGTCCGACACCGGCACGTTCCAGCTCGGCCATCACGCCGTCGGCGGCGGCGAGCCCGTAGGCGCTGCCGCCGGTCAGCACGATCGCGTGGGCGACGGTCACCGTGTTGGACGGGTCGAGCAGGTCGGTCTCACGCGTCCCCGGCCCACCACCACGCACGTCCACCGCGGCCCGCGGGTCCGGACCGGCGATGCGGACGACCGTGGTCCCGGTGGCCCAGCCCGACCCGGGCCGATCTCCGGGCCGATCTCCGCCGACGACGACGTCGTCGTCGAGGCGATGATGATGGCCGACGGTGATCCCGGCGACGTCGGTGAGGCGATCTCCGGCTCGGGCCGCGGCACTCACATCAACGACTCCACCAGGAGTTCCTGCATCACCGTGAGCCAGTGGTAGACGTCGAGATGCGCGGCGTGCGGATGGCCCTCGGGCAACTGATCCGGGGTGTCCTCGGAGATCCCCAGCATCGCGCCGAGCGCGAGTCGCACGTCGTTGAGTGCGGTCAGCCAGTCCAGCGCCTGCGCCTCGGTCAGTGCGATGTCGCCACCGCCGGGCGGGAGCGAATCGAGCAGGGTCTTGGCCGCGGCCATCTTCGCGTCGATGATCTTGGGTTCGTTGATGCTGCGCAGCGCCGCGTTGAGATCGCCGTTGACCATGTCGGCGGCCAGTTCGCGTTCCTGATCGGGCCGATGAAAGTCCGGCAGCAACCGGCCCAGGGCCACATCGCCCGGCGGCGCGGAATGCCCGGTCCGGATTCCGGTGAGCTCCGCGAGATCGTCGGTCGGTGCGCTCGACTCCCGCTCATGCAGGAGATCGATCATCGACGAGACCATCGAGGTGAGCAGCTCGACCTCGTTGCGGTCGAGGTTGGAACAGATCCGCATACGCGAACCACGACCCTGACGTTTCCAGGTGCGCACGTGTGATCCCGGCCGCGCTCAGCAGTCGCGCTGCATCGTGGCCCACAGGCCGGCCGCATGCAGCTTCCGGACGTCGGACTCGACCTTGTCGCGATCCCCGCTGGACACCACGGCCTTGCCCTCGGTGTGCACCTGCATCATCAGTTGATTGGCCCGGGATTCTGAGTAGCCGAAGATCTTCTGGAACACGAAGGTCACATAGCGCATCAGGTTGACCGGATCGTCCCAGACGATCGTCATCCAGGGCCGGTCGAGATCGGCGACGTTCTCGGCGACGGTCGGTTCCGCGACCGCCGCACCACCCGGAGTAGCCTCGTGCGCACGCAATACGTCAGGCGCCATACCTCCAAGGGTAAGGGATCACCACCGTGGACAACACCGCCCTGCTGACCGATCACTACGAGGTCACCATGGTCTCGGCTGCGCTGCGCCAGCCGATCGCCCATCGACAATGTGTCTTCGAGGTGTTCGCCAGGCGTCTGCCCGACGGCCGCCGGTTCGGTGTCGTCGCAGGCACCGGTCGCGTCCTCGACGAACTCGCCCGCTTCCGGTTCGGCGACGACGAGATCGCGGTCATCGAGAAGTTCTGCGACGCCGACACCGTCGCCTGGCTGCGCGACTACCGGTTCTCCGGCGACATCGACGGCTACCGCGAGGGCGAGCTGTACTTCCCGGGCTCGCCGATCCTCACCGTCCGCGCGAGCTTCGTCGAGGGAGTGCTCCTCGAGACCCTGATCCTGTCGATCCTCAACCACGACAGTGCGATCGCCTCCGCGGCGGCGCGCATGGTGAGCGCGGCAGGCAGCCGGCCGATCATCGAGATGGGATCCCGGCGCACCCATGAACGAGCCGCGGTGTCCTCGGCCCGCGCCGCCTACATCGCCGGCCTGTCGGCGACGTCGAATCTCGAGGCGGCACGGACCTACGGCGTGCCCAGCGCCGGCACGGCGGCGCACGCCTTCACCCTCGGATTCTCCGGCCCCGACGGACCCGACGAGAAGGCCGCGTTCGCCGCCCAGATCGAGGCGCTCGGCGTCGGCACCACCCTGCTGGTGGACACCTACGACATCACCCAGGGCGTCGCCAATGCGATCGCCGTCGCCGGTCCCGAACTCGGCGCGGTCCGCATCGATTCCGGCGACCTCGGTGTCCTGGCCCGCCAGGTCCGCGCGCAACTGGACTCGCTCGGCGCGACGAAGACCAAGATCGTCGTGTCCGGTGACCTCGACGAGTACGCCATCGCGTCGCTGCGGGCCGAGCCCGTCGACATCTACGGCGTCGGCACGTCGCTGGTCACCGGTTCCGGCGCACCGACGGCCGGCATGGTCTACAAACTCGTCGAGGTCGACGGCATCCCGGTGGCCAAACGGTCCAGCCACAAGGAATCGCAGGGCGGTGCCAAGACGGCGATCCGGATCGCCCGGCCCAGCGGGACGATCGTGGAGGAACTCGTCTATCGCACCGGCACACCCGCTCCCGCCGCCCCCGGACTGGTACCACGGGATCTGCAGATCCCCTTGGTCCGCGACGGCAAGCCGGTCGACGAGCTGCCGACGCTGACCGATTCCCGCGACCATCTCGCGCGGGGCCTGGTGAGTCTGCCCTGGGAGGGTCTCGGGTTGTCCCACGGCGATCCGGCCGTCCCGACCCGTTTCGTCCTCCCCACGCCGCCCGGGTGAGCCACACTCGCGTGTGAGCCCCGTCCGCCCCGCCGTCCGACCTCCAGCCCCGAGGAGAGCCATGTCCAGCCCGACCTCCGACACCGCCGCCGACGCCCTCATCATCGTCGACGTCCAGAACGATTTCTGCGAGGGTGGCGCACTGGGAGTGGCCGGTGGCAACGCCGTCGCCCAGGCGATCAACACCATCCTCGGCGAGTACCCGACGGTGGTGGCCACCCGCGACTACCACATCGATCCGGGCTCGCACTTCTCCGAGAAACCCGACTTCGTCGACTCGTGGCCACCGCATTGCCGCGTCGGCACCGACGGCGTCGCCTTCTCCCCCGGCCTGGACACCTCGACGGTCGCCGACGTGTTCTCCAAGGGTGAGTACTCGGCCGCCTATTCCGGCTTCGAGGGCGCCGACGACGACGGCGTGACCTTGGAACACTGGTTGCGCGACAAGGGCATCCAGTCCGTCGATGTGGTCGGGATCGCGACCGATCACTGTGTCCGGGCGACCGCCCTCGACGCCGCGAAGGCCGGTTTGCGCACCCGAGTGCTGCTGAACTTCACCGCCGCGGTGGCCGCCGACACGGCGGCCGCCGCGCTCGCGGAGATGCGGGCGGCGGGCGTCGAGGTGTCCGGCGACCTGCTCTACGGTGGCGCCCGATCCTGATCATCCATCCACAGCCCGCCGTCATCGACGTCCACCGCCGCGACACACCTGACAGACTCACTCATGCCTGAACTCCCCTCGGTGACCGATCTTCTCGACGCCGCCGTCACCGCCGTGTCCGGTGCCCGACGCGACGGGCAGGTGCGGATGGCCACCGCCGTCGATCACGCCATCGACGTCGGTGAACACCTGGCGGTGCAGGCCGGCACCGGCACCGGCAAATCCCTGGCCTATCTGGTCCCGGCGATCCGTCATGCCGTCGCCAGCGGGCACACCGTCATCGTCTCGACCGCCACGATCGCGCTGCAACGCCAACTCGTCGAACGCGACCTGCCGCGACTGGCCGACGCGCTGGCCGGTCCGCTCGGCCGGCGGCCCACCTTCGCGATCCTCAAGGGCCGCGCCAACTATCTGTGCCTGCACAAGATTCACGCGGGCACCGTCGAGGAGCCGGACACCGAACTGTTCGACGCGTTCGAACTGTCGCGGACCGGCCGCGAGGTGACCCGGCTGCGGGAATGGACCTCCGACACCGAGACCGGTGACCGCGACGACCTGACCCCCGGGGTCTCCGACCGCTCATGGCGGCAGGTGAGTGTGTCGGCTCGCGAATGCCTGGGGGCCGCGAACTGCTCGTATGCCGAGGACTGCTTCGCCGAACGCGCGCGGCGCGCCAGCGGCCAGGTCGACGTCGTGGTGACCAATCACGCGATGCTCGCCATCAATGCGATGAGCCCGGCCAACATCCTGCCCGAACACGACGTCGTGATCGTCGACGAGGCGCACGAGCTCGTCGACCGGATCACCGCCGTCAGCACCGCCGAGGTGTCGGCGGCGGCCGTGGCCAACCTGTCGCGCCGCGTCGGCAAACTCATCGACGAGGAGACCACCGACGCACTGCTCGGCGCCGGCGACCAGGTCGGTGCGCTGCTCGAGGAGTGTCCGCCGGGTGAGTGGACGCGACTGCCGGTGTCGGCGGGCACCATGCTGACCGCGTTGCGGGACCGCCTGTGGGCAGCCCGCTCGGCGATCGGGCCGGTGCGCGGCACCGGGATGAGCGGTGAGGACGCCGCCGCGCGGTCGGCGGCCCTGACCGGCCTCGACGACTTGCACGACACCATCGTCCGCCTGCTCGACACCTTCGGCGAACCCGACGTGGCCAAGCGGCGCGACGTGGTGTGGGTCGCGGCCGAACGGGTCGGACGGGGAGCGTCGGCGACGACACGTCCGGTGCTGCACATCGCCCCGCTGTCGGTGGGTGGTCTGCTGCGGGCCACGCTGTTCAGCACCGCGACCGTGATCCTGACGTCGGCGACCCTGACGATCGGCGGTTCCTTCGACGCCCTCGCCGCCACCTGGGGACTGCCGGCGGCCGGGCGCGGCGCCGACACCCCGGCCGCCGACGACATCGACGCAGGAAAGATCGACGCAGGCAAGATCGACGCCGGCAACATCAACGGCGGGGCATCGACCGGTTCGGCGCGGGAGGTCACCGCCACCGGGAAGACGGCGCCATCGGATTCCGGGCCGGTGCGATGGACCGGGATGGACGCCGGTTCACCGTTCGACTATCCGCGTTCGGCGATCCTCTACGTCGCCCGGCATCTGCCTCGACCCGGGCGTGACGGGCTCGCCCCGCGGACCCTGGACGAGATGGAGCAGCTCATCACCGCCGCCGGTGGACGCACCCTCGGACTGTTCTCGTCGATGCGCGCCGCCCGCGAGGCCGCCGACGCCATGACCGACCGCTGCTCGGTGCCGATCCTGTGTCAGGGTGACGACACCACCTCGACGCTGGTGCGGCGTTTCGCCGAGGATCCGGCGACCTGCCTGTTCGGGACGCTGTCACTATGGCAGGGGGTCGATGTCCCGGGCCCGTCGCTGAGTCTGGTGCTCATCGACCGCATCCCCTTCCCGCGGCCCGACGACCCGTTGTCGACCGCGCGGCAACGCGCCGTCGACGCCCGCGGTGGCAACGGCTTCCTCTCGGTCGCCGCCAACCATGCCGCACTGCTCCTCGCCCAGGGCGCCGGCCGGCTGCTGCGATCGGTGGACGACCGGGGTGTGGTCGCGGTGCTCGACTCGCGTCTGGCCACCGCGGGCTACGGCGGATACCTGGCCGCATCCCTGCCGCCGTTCTGGCGGACCACCGATCCGGCGGTGGTGCGTTCGGCACTCGGCAGGCTGACCGCGGTGCCCGTACGCTGATCTCCGGACGCACGGCCCGCAACCACGTCACAATGAGTTCAGGCGCGGTCGCCGGTGGGCGCGCCCAACACGGTGTTCAACAGCAACGACGCATCCGGCCGGAGTCGCGGCCTGCGTGAGAAGGGAGCCGCGAGTGATCGGCCGGATGGGCATCGACGACATCCAACCACTCGTATCGGCAGGTGCGAATCCAGGCAAAGCCGTTGTGGGCGAAATGGTTCCGGTGAGCGCCACGGCCTGGCGCGAAGGGCACGACGCGCTCGGCGCCACCCTGCGGATCGAGGGACCGAGGCGACGCATCTTCGAGGTCCGGATGACGCCGTCGATCGAACCGGATCAGTTCAACGCGGCGTTCGTCCCCGATCTCGAGGGCTTCTGGACGTTCCGCATCGAGGCGTGGAGTGACCCCTTCACCACCTGGAAGTCCGGCATCGTCAAGAAGATCGAGGCCGGCCAGGGCACCGTCGATCTCGCCAACGATCTGGAGATCGGCGCCAGGATTCTCGACGTCGCCCACGATCAGCTCCCACCGTCGGATCGCGTTCACCTCGAAGAGGCGATCTGGATGTTGCGCTCGGACGAACCGCAGATCGCGGCCCGGGTGCGCCCGGCGCTGTCGGAGAAGGTCGCGACGCTCCTGCACCGGAATCCGGTGCGCGAAATGGTCACCAAGAGTCGCAACCACCGCGTCTGGGTCGATCGTCGACGCGCCCTGTTCGGTTCGTGGTACGAGATGTTCCCGCGGTCGACGGGCGGCTGGGACAACGAGGGCAACCCGGTCCACGGCACGTTTCTGACCGCCGCGCAGGATCTGCCGCGGATCGCGGACATGGGTTTCGACGTCGTCTATCTGCCGCCGATCCACCCGATCGGCCACGTGAATCGCAAGGGCCCCAACAACACTCTGATCGCCGGTCCCGAGGACGTGGGTTCGCCGTGGGCAATCGGCTCCGCCGACGGCGGCCACGATGCGATCCACCCACAACTCGGCTCCACCGACGACTTCACCTACTTCATCGGACGTGCCCACGAACTGGGCATGGAGATCGCACTCGACCTGGCGTTGCAGTGTGCGCCCGATCATCCGTGGGCGATCGAGCATCCCGACTGGTTCACCGTCCTCCCGGACGGCACGATCGCCTATGCGGAGAATCCGCCTAAGAAGTATCAGGACATCTATCCGCTCAACTTCGACAATGATCGCGCCGGGATCTACGGTGCCATCCTGCGGGTGACGCTGCACTGGATTTCCTTGGGGGTCAAGATCTTCCGCGTCGACAATCCGCACACCAAACCGCCGAACTTCTGGGAATGGCTGATCATCGAGGTGAAGAAACGCCACCCCGAGGTGCTCTTCCTGGCCGAGGCGTTCACCCGACCGGCCCGCCTCTACGGTCTAGGCCGTCTCGGCTTCACGCAGTCCTACACGTACTTCACCTGGAAGACCGCCAAGTGGGAGCTCGAGGAATTCGGCCGCGAGCAGGCCGCACGTGCCGACGAGGCGCGTCCCAACCTGTTCGTGAACACCCCCGACATCCTGCACGAGAGCCTGCAGCACGGTGGTCCCGGCATGTTCGCGTTGCGTGCCGCGCTCGCGGCGACGATGGCACCCACCTGGGGCGTCTATTCCGGGTATGAACTCTATGAGCACCGGGCGGTCCGCGAGGGCAGCGAGGAGTACCTCGACTCGGAGAAGTATCAACTGCGCCCCCGCGACTTCAAGGCGGCCTCGTCGCGCGGTGAGTCGCTGGAACCGTGGATCACCTCACTCAACGCGATCCGCCGTCGGCATCCGGCCCTGCAGCAGTTGCGCAACATCACCTTCCACAACGTCGACAACCCGGCACTGATCGCCTACTCGAAGATCGATGCCGTCTCGGGTGATCGCGTTCTGGTGGTGGTCAACCTCAATCCGTTCGGCACCGAGTCGTCCACCCTGTGGCTGGACATGCCCGCTCTCGGCTTCGACTGGCAGGACCATTTCCACGTCCGCGACGAGGTCACCGGCGACGAGTACACCTGGGGGCAGGCCAACTTCGTCCAACTCGTCCCGTCCCGGGCGGTCGCCCACATCCTCGCCTTGCCACCGCTCGATCATGCTGCCGCAGAACAACTCTCCTACCGGATTCGATGAGGACACCGTGACCCACACCCCGGAAGACCCGGACACCCCCACCACCGAACCGGCGACGGGTACCAACGCCTCCCCCGCCTGCGGCCTGCCCGACCCGTTCGCCTCCGATCACGATCTGAACCGACTCGACACGCTGACGCACCCCGATCCGCATGCGTTCCTCGGCGCCCACGACACGGGCACCGGATTCACCATCCTGCGCACGTTGCGGCCGAACGCGGAGTCGGTGACCGCGATCATCGGTGGTGTCGAATACCCGATGACGGCACAGACCGATGACCTGTTCGTGGTGGCGGTGCCGATCGAGGGCCTCATCGACTACCGGTATCGCATCGACTACCCCGACGGCGCGGGCGGCACGAACCAGTTCGTCGTCGCCGACGGATACCGTTTTCTGCCCAGCATCGGCGAGACCGACACCTATCTGTTCGGTGAGGGCCGGCACGAGGAACTGTGGACGATCCTCGGGGCCCGGCACGCGTCGTACACGACGCCCGACGGCGAGGTGACCGGAACCGCGTTCACCGTCTGGGCGCCCAACGCGCACGGTATCGCCGTGATCGGCGACTTCGACTGGACCGGACGCACCGCGCCGATGAGATCGCTGGGCAGCAGCGGTATCTGGGAGGTCTTCCTGCCCGACGTCGGTGAGGGCACCCAGTACAAGTTCCGGATTCACGGCGCCGACGGGGTGATCCGGGAGAAGGCCGACCCGATGGCACAGGGCACCAACGTGCCGCCCGCGACCGCCTCGGTGGTGACCCGGTCGTACCACACGTGGACCGACGACGAGTGGATCGCCCGGCGCGCGGCGTCGTCACCGAACAGCGAACCGATGAGCGTGTACGAGGTGCATCTCGCCTCCTGGCGTGAGGGTCTGAGTTACCGCGAGCTCGCCGATCAGCTCGGTGACTATCTGATCGAGAAGGGCTTCACCCACGTCGAGTTCCTCCCGGTCGCCGAGCATCCCTTCGGCGGTTCGTGGGGCTATCAGGTCACCTCGTACTATGCGCCGACCGCCCGATTCGGTACGCCCGACGATTTCCGCTACCTGGTGGATCATCTGCACTCGCTGGGGATCGGGGTCATCGTCGACTGGGTGCCGGCCCATTTCCCGAAGGACGAGTGGGCCCTCGCGCGGTTCGACGGCACCGCACTCTACGAGAACGCCGATCCCATGCGGGGCGAGCAACTCGACTGGGGCACCTTGATTTTCGACTTCGGACGATACGAGGTCCGCAACTTCCTGGTGGCCAACGCCCTGTTCTGGTTCGCCGAGTTCCACATCGACGGGCTGCGGGTGGATGCGGTCGCGTCGATGCTGTACCTCGACTATTCGCGCCCGGCGGGCGGCTGGCGCCCCAATATCTACGGTGGCCGCGAGAACCTCGAGGCGGTGCAGTTCCTCCAGGAGACCAATGCCACTGTGGCCAAACACTTCCCGGGTGTGGTCACCATCGCCGAGGAGTCCACGGCGTGGCCGGGGGTGACCCGGATGACCGATCTCGGCGGCCTGGGATTCAGCCTGAAATGGAACATGGGGTGGATGCACGACACCCTGGGCTATCTGGGACGGGACCAGGTTCACCGCAGCTTCCATCACCACGAGATCACCTTTTCGATGATGTATGCGTGGAGCGAGAATTTCGTGCTGCCGCTGTCGCATGACGAGGTCGTCCACGGCAAGGGCACACTCTGGAGCCGCATGCCGGGCAACTCGTTCACCAAGGCCGCCGGTGTGCGAGTCTTCCTGGCCTATCAGTGGTCACATCCCGGTAAGCAACTGCTGTTCATGGGACAGGAGTTCGGCCAGACCGGTGAGTGGTCGGAGGACCGCAGCCTGGATTGGCACCAGATGACCGGATGGGAGGGCGAGTTGCATTCGGGTATCTCGGCCCTGGTCACCGATCTCAACCGGATCTACAAGGCGTCCCCGGCCCTGTACAGCAAGGACACCGAACCGTCGGGCTACGAATGGATCGACGCGAACGACACCGCCAACAACGTCATCAGCTTTCTCCGATACGGCTCGGACGGGTCGGTGGTGGCCTGTCTGTTCAACTTCTCCGGCTCCGACCGCAGCAATTACCGGGTGGGCCTGCCGGTCGCCGGTGAGTGGCTGGAGGTGCTCAACACCGATTCCGCGGCGTACCAGGGTTCGGGTCAGGGCAACCTCGGTTCGGTCGTCACCGATGACACTCCGTGGCACGGGCGAGAGGTGTCGGCGCCGGTCATGCTGCCCGCCAACTCGGCGATCTGGTTGGCGCCGGCGGCCGCCGAGTGAACCGGTACCACGCGCGCTCCAAGAGGTAACCCCCATCGAAAGCAGGCCGCTGCAATCCCTACCAAATTTCTTGCAGCACAGCCAAATACGTGACGCATGTCGGCGGCCTCATCGGTGCACGGCCGCCGACATGCGCGCCCAGCCGAAGGCCGCTAGGGTGATCTCGCCCCGCATCCACCTCGGTAGCGGGACGGAACCGTTGGGGGAATCTCGTGACACATTCGCAGGGTGACAAGTCGACGACGGCACGGAAGTGGGCCGGACCCGCGATCACCGTGGTGGCCGGCGCCGTGGTGGTCGCCTCCATCGTCGGGGTCAACGTCGCCACATCGGACACCGGCACCCCCGCCTCCCAGACATCCGCAACCGAGACTGCCACCACCGAGACATCCACCACCGAGACATCCACCACCGAGACATCGGCATCACCGACGTCCGGTACGCCGGCACCCGCCCCGGCCACCGAATCGGCCACGCGCGCCTTCACCGCAAGCCTGCGGGCCGATCCCACCGTGTCGAAAACCCTTGTCCTCCTCGGTGATGCGACCGGATCCGATCCGAACGGATGGGCCCCGCAACTCGGCACCGCGATCGCTACCACCTTCGACAAGGGGGTGGCCACCAAGTTCTGGGATGAGTCGACCTCGTCGTACGGACCGATGATCGGGCTCGGCAACGGACCGAACGGCAAGGTCGGATTCTGGAACGGCAGCGCTGCCGGACTCACCGCCGCCTACGCGGTGGACCACCTCGACGGCCTGATCGCACCCGATGTCACTCCCAACCTGATCATGCTCGACTTCGGCCACACCGAGAACACGTCCGCGCCGCTCGCACCGCAGCTCCAGCCACTCATCGACGCACTCCGGGCGAAGTACCCGAACGCGAAACTTGTGGCGTTCAAGCAGAATCCGCAGTCCGACGGATCAACGGCCGGTCAACTCGAGGGATTCGCCGCGGCCATGGACGCCCAGGGCATCGAGGTAATCGATGTCTACTCCGCATTCCCCACCGACGAGGCACAGCTCAACGCGCTGCTATCCGACGGCGTGTATCCCAACGCCGAGGGCCAGAAGATCTGGGCCACAACCGTACTGAACGCGTTCGGCCTGTCCGGTTCGTGACCGCGGCGGATGGATGACACCCGCCGGATATCACGCCGGGCCGGTCGCGACGGCGCGAGTCCGACGACGCTCTCCTCGGCGGTGGCGGCAAGTGGATCTGTGATCAGGACAGGCCGATCAGTACAGCGCGCTGGCCAGTTTGCGACGGGCGGCGACCACGAACGGCTCTGCCGGATCGAAGAGCTCGAACAGCTCCAGCAGTCGCGTGCGAGCACGGGTACGGTCGTCGCCGGCCGTTCTCCGGACGACGTCGATGATGCGATCGAAGGCCGTCTCGGGTTGCTGCGCGAGCAGTAACACATCGGCGGCCGCCAGTTGCGCGTCGACATCGCCGGGTGCCGCGTTCTCGACGATCGACGGGTCGTGTGCCTGCGCGCGGAGCACGAACTCGAGATTGCGTGCGGCCGAGGCCGCTTCGACGTTGTGGGGCTCGGCCGCCACGATCGCGCGGTAATCGGCCAGCGCGCCGTCGAAGTCACCGGCGTTGAGCTTGTCCTCGGCGGCCTCCATCCGGGGATCGACCGCTTCGGTCTCCGCATCCGCGGGCGCCCCGGTCAGCGCGCCGCCGACCTGGGTGAGGATGTCGTCGAGCCAGGCAGCGATCTCCTGCTCGCTGCGCACCCCGTTGAACGCCGATACCGGCTGTCCGGCCGCGATGGCCACCACCATCGGAATCGACTGTGCCCGAAAGGCCTGCGCGATCCGCGGATTGGCGTCCACATCCACCTTGGCCAGCACCCAGCGACCGCCCGACGATGCGGCCATCCGTTCCAGTACCGGGGAGAGCTGCTTACACGGCTGACACCACTCGGCCCACAGATCGACGACCACCAGTTGCCGGGTCGAGCGTTCGAGGACCTCGGTCTCGAACGTCTCCTCGGTGATGTCGACGACGGCGGCGCCACCGTGCGGCGCGGCGGGCTGCCCGCCCTCGGCGGGCCGGGTGGGCCGTTGCGCCGCAGCGCGTTGGGCCTCGGCTCGTTCCTTGAGGGCCGACAGGTCGACGGCGCCGGCCATGGCGACGGTGGCGGCGGCCTGCTGTGCTGCGGCTGCCTGCGCTCGGGAAGAAGGTCTGCTCACGTCTCCAGTGTGTCATGTCGGCGTCGACTCCCGACCGGCTGCGGGGCCGACACCACGCCCGCGGCCCACGCCGCGAAGGCGAGCGCGAAAAGTACCGGCATCAGTCCCACGCGCAGGGAGGTGACGCCACCGATGGCCCCCACAATGGCGGGCCCCGCCAGCATGCCGAGGTACCCGCAGCCGACCACCGTCGAGATCGCCCGACCGCCGGCCCGGGTCGTCAGGTTTCCGGCGGCGGTGAAGATCTGTGGGATCAGCCCGGCCAGCCCGATACCGAACACCGCCCACCCGAGGATCGCGATGATCGCCGAGGGCGCGCCCTCTCCACTCGGTATCAACGCGATCAGCATGCCGATCGCGCCGATCACCGCTCCCCATCGGACCACCGCCACCGGGCCCACCCGGGCCGCGATCGGGTCGATGACGAAACGCGCCACCATCATCGCCGCGCTGAATCCCGCGAAGGCGATCGCCCCGATCGCCTCGCGCGTCCCGAAGGTCTCCACGACGTGCAGTGCGCTCCAGTCATAGGCGGTGCCCTCGGCGAGCATCGCGGCGAACGCCACGGCGGCCAGGAGTATCAGCCGCCGCAGGTCGAGTTCACGCCACCACCGCCGTGACGCTTCCTCGTGCGACGCGTCGGGAGCCGACGACTCCGCCATCCCGACGTCACGTCCCACCAGGCCCGCCGACGCGAATGCGACGATGATCAACCCGAGCGCGCCGAGCGCGGTGACGGTGACGGCCACCGGCCAATCCATCCACAGACCCACCGCGACCACACCGGAACCGAGCAGACCGCCGACGGAGAAGAATCCGTGGAAGGCCGACATGATCGGCCTGCGGTAGGCACGTTCGACCTGTACGGCCTGGGCATTCATCGAGACGTCGAGCGAACCGTTGGTGAAGCCGAACACCGCCAGCGCCAGCGCCAACCACCCGGGGGTGGCGGCGAGGACGGGTCCGAGCATCGCGCCGCACAGCACGATCGCGGCGACGAGTGTGGTCGGCCGCGATCCGATCCGGTCGATGAGGCGACCGCACACCTGCATACCGACGAACGCGGTGGCACCGACCAGCAGCAGCATCGCGCCGAGCTGTCCGTGCGAGGTCCCGGTGTGCTCGGTGATCACCGGAATGTGCGCGACCCATAGGGCGGCGAGGAAGCCGTTGAGACCGAAGACCGTGGCGACCGCCGCGCGCGCCCGCGTCAGACGGTGCATCCCTCAATCGTCCAGGTGCGCCCGGACCCGCGCGACCTTGCCCGCGAGCTCACCCTCGGTGTGACCGGCCCGGATATCGGCCTTGAGGACCAGTCCGACGCGGGGCGCGAGTGCCGCGACGGCATCGGTGGCCTGCTTGACCACCGCCATCACCTCGTCCCAGTCACCTTCGAGGTAGGTGAACATCGCGGTGGTCTGATGGGGCAACCCCGACGCGCGCACCACCCGGACGGCCTCGGCGACGGCCGCACTCATCCCACCGTCGGCGTCGACGGCGTCACCTCCGGACGGCGAGATGCTGAACGCGACGATCACCGGCGGATTCCTCTCACGCCGCGAGTTCGGCGGCGGAATCTCGTTCGACGGACAGTTCGGCGAGATGGCCGTTGCGGGCGGCCCACCACTCGAACACCAGGGTGCCGAACGGTGGGATACTCGACACCAGGGCCAGGGCGGTGACCTTGAGATTCCACTTCAGCGAGAGCGCGGTCACCAGGGAGATCACCACGAACACGACGAATACGATGCCGTGTGTCATCCCCGGTACGGCGACCGCCTCGGTATGCCCGAGCACCCACTTGAAGAACATCGCGACGAGCAGCGCCGCCCAGGTGATCGCCTCGAGGATCGCGACGAACCGGAAGCGTTTGGCGGGTGTGGACAGATCGAAGATACGCGTCATGGAATCCATTGTGCCGAAGAGCGGACAGCTCTACGACATCTCGTAGTAGGAGTGTGCGATGGGCCGTGCGCGGCGCCACGGCCCATCGCCGGACGTCATGGCGTGACGGTCAGGCCTTGGGCACCCGGATGATCAGCGCGTCTCCCTGACCGCCCGCACCACATAGTGCCGCCGCGCCGACGCCACCCCCGCGGCGCTGCAGTTCCAGGGCCAGATGCAGGGTGATGCGGGCGCCGGAGGTGCCGATCGGGTGGCCGACGGCGATGGCGCCACCGTTGACGTTGACGATCGCGGGATCGACGCCGAGCGCCTTGGTCGAGGCCAGCCCGACGACCGCGAAGGCCTCGTTGATCTCGATGAGGTCGAGGTCGGCGGGGGTGATGCCGGCCCGGTCGCAGGCCTTGCTGATGGCATTGGCCGGCTGCATCTGCAGCGACGAGTCGGGGCCGGCGACCACACCGTGGGGGCCGATCTCGGCCAGCCACTCGACGCCGAGTTCGGCGGCCTTGGCCTTGCTCATCACGATCACCGCGGCCGCACCGTCGGAGATCTGCGAGGAGTTGCCGGCGGTGATGGTGCCGTCCTTGCGGAACGCGGGCCGCAGCCCACCCAGCGATTCGGCGGTGGTGTTGGCGCGAATCCCCTCGTCCTCGGCGAACTCGATCGGGTCGCCCTTGCGCTGCGGGATCGAAACGGGAACCACCTCGTCGCCGAAGAGTCCGTCCTTCCAGGCCGCGGCCGCCCGCTGGTGGCTGACGGCGGCGAACTCGTCCTGCTCGGCCCGGGTGAATCCGCGGAATTCGTTCCCCGTCGCTCCGCTCGCCCCGACGTCGTTGCCCTGCTCGGTCAGCGCACCCATCGGCTGATCGGTGAACGCATCGAAGAGCCCGTCGTAGGCCATGTGGTCGACGAGTTCGGTGTTGCCGTACTTGAAGCCGCTGCGGCTGCCGGGCAGCAGATGCGGCGCCTGGGTCATCGACTCCTGACCACCGGCCACCACGACGTCGAACTCACCGGCCCGGATGAGCTGATCGGCCAGCGCGATCGAGTCGATACCCGACAGGCACATCTTGTTGATGGTCAGCGCCGGGACGTCCCAGCCGATGCCGGCCTTGATCGAGGTCTGGCGTGCGGGCATCTGCCCGGCGCCGGCGGTGAGGACCTGCCCCATGATGACGTAGTCGACCGCGGAGGCCGGAACCTTCGCGCGCTCGAGCGCCGCCTTGATGGCGATCGCGCCGAGGTCGACCGCACTGAAATCCTTCAGTGAGCCGAGCATCCGACCGAACGGGGTGCGCGCACCGGCAACGATGACCGAGGCATGATCTGACGTCGTGGACATGGAGGACCTCCAACACAGGTGACCGCGGTGCCTACCGAGCGGTCGGTGAAGTACTTTTGCATCCTCAACGCTACCGTTAGGCCATGACCGCATCAGCAGCTGACCCCACCCCCGGATCGCCGACCGCGGTGATCGCCGACCTCGTCGTCGCCGTCGATCACGTCGGCATCGCCGTCGCCGATCTCGACGACGCCAAGCAGTGGTACGCCGATCACCTCGGATTCGTCACCCTGCACGAGGAGACCAACGACGAGCAGGGCGTGCGGGAGGCGATGATCGGACCCGCCGGAACCGAGGGCGCGGTGATCCAGCTGCTGGCCCCGCTGACACCGGAATCGACGATCGCGAAGTTCCTCGACCGCAACGGCCCCGGCCTGCAGCAGCTCGCCGTACGGGTCACCGACGTCGACGCCGTGATGACCCGGCTCACCGACGCCGGCGTGCGCGTCCTGTATCCCGCGGCCCGCCGCGGCACCGCCGACTCCCGGATCAACTTCGTCCATCCCAAGGATGCCGGCGGGGTGCTCCTCGAACTGGTCGAGCCTGCCGCTTCGTCGTCGCACTGACGGCTCACCGGCACGTGAGCGGGCGCCGATCCGACCGTTGCCTTCCGCCGGCCGTGCGGGACCTTCGCCGGATCGGTCCGGTCGGCGTCCTCCGTTAGACTGAGCCGCATGGCAGCTCCCGCCCCCAGGCAGCAATTACCCTTTGCGGTCGTGATGCGCGGCTATGACCGTGAGCAGGTCGCGGATCGATTGCGGCGCATCGACGCCGACATGCGGGTCCTGGCCGCCGACCGAGATGCGGCCACTGCCAACGCGCGGGAACTGGCCGCCCACCTGGCCGACGCGCGCGACGAGATCGAGATGCTCCGACGCGAGGTCGACAAACTCTCCGTGCCCCCGACGACGGTCCAGGGAATGAGCGAGCGACTGTCGCGGATGCTGCAGTTGGCCTCCGACGAGGCCTCCGAGATGCGCGCCGACGCCGGTGCCGAGGCCGCCGAGACGGTGTCGGTGGCCCGGCAGGAGGCCGCCGAAACCCAGCAGAACGCGGCCACCGAGGCCGACCGCATCCTCGCCGACGCGCGGGCCAAGGCGGCCAAGATCGTCGGCGACGCCGACACGTACTCCGCCGACACCCGCAACGAGGCCGACAAGGTCCTCGCGACCGCGACGGCCGACGCCGAACAGGCCGCGCGGGACCGGGCCGAGAGGGCCGCGGCGATGGAATCCGAACACGAATCCACCATGTCGGCCGCACGCGACGAGGCTCAACGCATCGTCGCCAAGGCACAGGCCGAGTCCGAAGAACTCACCCTGTGCACCCGCCAGACACTGCAGCGCGAGCGGGAAAGCCACGACGCAGACCTCGCCGACCAACGAGCGCGGGCCGACCAACTGGCCACCGACATCGAGACCACCGCCCGCGACATCGCCGCCGAACGCGTGGCTCGCTCACGCGACCTGGGCACCCGGACCACCGCGGCACGCGACGAGATCCTCGGCGAACTCGCCCGGATCGCCGAGAGGCTGGCCGAATTGCCCGGGCAGCTGACCACCGAGGTCGACGCCGAGCTGACCACCGCGTCGGCCGACAGCGACGTCGAGTTGCTCAACCGTCGGCTCTCGGACGCCGCGCAGGTGCACATCGGCAAACACGCGTCCTGAATTCGGCGGTCCCCCGCCTCAGAACAACCGGAACTCGGTGCTCTCGGCACCGCGCAGCTCGTCGTAATCCAATACGACGCAACGGATTCCGCGATCCTGAGCGAGGGTCCTGGCCTGTGGCTTGATCTGTTGCGCGGCAAACACCCCACTCACCGGGGCCAGGGTTGCATCCCGATTGAGCAGTTCGAGGTAGCGGGTCAGCTGCTCGACGCCGTCGATCTCGCCGCGTCGTTTGATCTCCACCGCGACCGTCGACCCGTCGGCGTCGCGGCACAGGATGTCGACCGGACCGATCGCGGTCATGTACTCGCGCCGGATCAACGTGTAGCCAGGACCGAGGGTGTCGACATGCTCGGCGAGCAACTCCTGCAGATGCGCCTCCACCCCGTCCTTCACCAGGCCCGGGTCGACGCCGAGTTCATGCGAGGAATCGTGGTCGATCGACGCGAGGGTGATCCGCAGTTCCTCACCCGCCTTGTTGGCGACAACCCAGTACGCCTCGACGTGATCGTGGGCGTCGGCGACCTCGTCGGGAACCTGCGTCTCGGTGAGCCAGCACGGTGGACTCATCCAGTTCAGCGGCTTGTAGGCGCGATCGTCGGCATGCACGCTCACCGATCCGTCGGACTTGATCAGCAACAACCGCCGGGCCATCGGCAGGTGGGCCGTCAGCCGGCCGACATAATCCACTTGGCATTCCGCGATCACCAGACGCACACCCGGCAGCTTAAGGCATGCCGGTCGGCACGTCGGTCAGCGACGTGCGGTTGTCGGGCGACGTCAGACCTCGTCGCCGCGGTAGCGCTCGATCTGGAACTCCTCGGCGTCGCGTACGGCGGCGACCATCGTCGAATGCACATGCGGCAGGGTCGGATCGAGGCCCCGAAGTTGTTCCGGCGCATTGAGATCGGGAACGATGGAGTCGTCGCGGTGGGCGGCGACGCTGGCCCGGACCACGCCGTCGGGATCGACGAGCATCGCTCGTTGCCCGCGGGTCTGGGTGGTGTGGCGAATGCTGAGCAGCATGGTGCGCGCCACCGGGTCGATCACCCCCACCCGGGAGATCTCGATGATGACGACGTCGAAATCGTCGATGTCGTTCTCGATCCGGCGCAGCGCCCGCTCGGCACCGGCGAACGTCAGGTCGCCCTGCAACTCATAGATCCGCACCCGATCCCGGCAGGTGCGCAGGAAACTGCGATCGATCTCGGGCCACTCCGTTCCGACCTCGAACTCGGCGGCCGTGGACACCGAGCGGATCGACACCCGGCTCTCGCGCGTCACGTTGAACATGTGCAGGCCCAGGTCACGGGACAGGTGACGGCAGGTGTCCACGCCACGCACGCTGTTGCCGTGCTCGTCGAGTCGCGGCGAGTACACCCCGATGCCGAGTTGCCCGGGCAGCACGGCCAGGATGCCGCCGCCGACGCCACTCTTCGCCGGCAACCCCACCGAGGTGACCCAGTCACCGGCGCCGTCATACATCCCACAGGTGGTCATCACGCTCAGTAGGCGTTGGGCGACCTCGTTGCTGATGACGCGGCGTCCGGTGCGCGGATTGTCCCCGCCACCGGCGATGGTGGCCCCGATGACCGCCAGATCGTCGGCGGTCACCCGGATCGAGCACTGCCGGAAATACAGGTCGAGTGCGGCGTCGGGATCGGTGTCGACCATCCCGAAGCTGTCGAGCATGTAGACGATCGCGCGATTGCGCGAGCCGGTCGCCGATTCCGAGGCATAGACCTGCTCGTCCATGGCCAGCCGCCGCCCGGCACACGCCGAGTAGAACTCGAGGATCTCGCCGAAGACCGTGTCGACCGCGTTCTCCGGCAGTTCCCGCACCGGCGGCAGCAGCAACGACGCGGCCAGGATCGCACCGGCATTGATCATCGGGTTCCGCGGCCGCCGCCGCGCATCCACACTGATCTCGTTGAACGCCTCCCCCGACGGCTCCACACCGATCTTCGCGTCGACGGCCGCCATGTCGAGTCGCGACAACGCCATCGCATAGGTCAGCGGTTTGGAGACCGACTGGATGGTGAATTCCACGCCGACATCACCGAGGGAGTACGTGTTGCCGTCGTGCATACACATCGACAACGCGTAGCCGTCCGGGTCGACGGCGGCGAGTTCGGGGATGTAGTCGGCGACCGCACCGGAACGATCGGGTGCGCAGTCGGCCATGATGTGGCGCAGATAGCCATCGACGTGTGAGATCGGCACGTCAAGAAATCTATGGCATCACCGTCTCGATGCCACCACCTCACCCGAGGTGAACGTCGACGCCGTCGCTGAACCGGTAGGGGTTGGCGGCCAGCAGCCCACCGAATCGCCTTCGCAGGCGCGAGATCTCGGCGCGCACCGTGATGGTTCGGTCGTCGACCCCGAACAGACTCGTCGACAACGCCGCGGCGCTCAGCCCGCCGGGGTGTGCGGCCAGGACGCGCAGGATCTCATCGTGACGCGGTGACGGCCGATGGGTCCAGCTGCCCGCGGCCCCGGAGACGCGGATGAGGGTGCCCGCGTCGTCGGAGTCGATGGACACCCGGGTCCGCCGCGACGGCCGGTCGGCGTCGGCGACGCGGATCAGCCATCCGCCGGGAAGGGGCTCGACGTCGCACTCACCGAGGTCGGTGAGGTGGGTCCGGCCAGGGTGCAACTGCCGCGGGATGGTCAGCCGCGAGCGCGGCGCCACCGACTCGACGGCCGCCACCCAGCCGTCGGTGTCGACGGCGATGGCCGGTCCCGCCGTCCGCGCCAGGATGGGTGCGGCCACCGAACGCAGTTGATCGAGGACCCGGCGGTGGTGATCACGCAGCTGCGATTCGGCCAGCCGCGCCACCGTGTCGACCAGCGCCAGCGTCGTCGGGTGGATCGTCGCGGCCGGGCCGCTGACGTCGACGACACCCAGGACCGACCCGGTCCGCGGATTGCGGATCGGGGCACCCGCGCAGGTCCAGGTGTGATGCGTGCGCACGAAGTGTTCGGCGGAGAACACCTGCACCGCCCGGCCGGACTGCAAGGCGGTGCCGATGGCGTTGGTGCCGACGGCGTCCTCGGCCCAGCACGCCCCCTCGACGAATCCGAGCCGGTCGGCGCGATGCAGGACGCGGTTGGCGCCGCTGCGCCACAGCACGTGGCCGTGTGCGTCGGCGACCACCAGGATGTTGTCGCCGTCGGCGATCACCGCGTCGAGTCCGCGGGTGAGTTCGTCGAGGACCGCGTGCAGGCCCGACTCGCTGCGACGGGACGCGACCTCGGCGGTGCCGATGCGATTGCGCAGTGAGCCGTGGTCGGGGTCGACGCCGGCGTCGAGCACCCGATCCCAGGAGTCGCTGATCACCTGGCGCGGCCGGGCCGGCGGCTTGTCGCCGGCCATCGCCGCGTCGTAGACGGCGTGCAGGACGGCGGCGAACTGCCGCGGATCGTCGCCGGCGGCGACCGCGGGTTCGAGTCCGGCTGGTGTTGAGGTGGCCACGACCACGATTGTGCTCCCGGTCACATCCCGCTGGCAAAGGGCCACCGGCGTTGCAGGGGGTTGCAGCCACCTGCCACCCGGCCCGCAACGGGCTGCAACCCTTGCCCGCACCCACCGCCGGGGCGTGTGCTGTGGATCACATGAGCACCGAGATTTCCTCCCACTCACACGAAAGGGGCATCACCCATGACCCAGACACTCGAACCCGATCTGGCGCACACCACCGACGAGGCACCACAGGACCGGGCGCAGGCCTGGCTCGCACGATTCGAGACCGCGCTCGCCGCGCGCGACATCGCCGCGGTGACGTCGCTGTTCGCCACCGACAGCTTCTGGCGTGACCTCGTGTCGTTCACCTGGAACCTCAAGACCGTCGAGGGCCGTGAGCAGATCGCCGAGATGCTCACCGAACGCCTCGACGACACCGACCCGAGCGGCTTGCGCACCAGCGAACCGGCCACCGACGACGACGGCGTCGTGTCGGCCTTCATCGAGTTCGAGACGGCCACCGGTCGTGGCGTCGGACATCTGCGACTGCGTCGCGACGAACACAGCGGCGAGGACCAGGCCTGGACCCTGCTCACCACGCTGCAGGAACTCAAGGGATACGAAGAGCGCTCCGGCGCCACCCGCGTCATGGGAGCGGTGCACGGTTCGGACCCCGACACACGGTCGTGGGCCGAGCGCAAGGCCGACGAGGACGCCTCGCTCGGACGCAGCACCCAGCCGTACGTCCTCGTCGTCGGCGGTGGACAGGGCGGCATCGCGCTCGGTGCGCGGCTGCGTCAACTGGGCGTTCCGTCGATCGTCATCGACCGCCACGATCGGCCCGGCGATCAGTGGCGGGGACGCTACAAGTCGCTGTGCCTGCACGACCCGGTGTGGTACGACCATCTGCCGTATCTCCCCTTCCCGGAGAACTGGCCGGTGTTCGCACCCAAGGACAAGATCGGTGACTGGCTGGAGTTCTACACGCGCGTCATGGAGGTGCCCTACTGGAGCAGGACGACCTGCGAGTCGGCGACCTACGACGAGAAGAGCGGGAAGTGGACCGTCGAGATCGATCGCGACGGTGAGCATCTGACCCTGCATCCCGATCAGTTGGTGCTGGCCACCGGGATGTCCGGCAAGGCCAACGTGCCCACCTTCGCCGGCCAGGACGTCTTCGCCGGAGAGCAGCATCACTCCAGCCGACATCCGGGACCCGACGGGTTCATCGGCAAGAAGGTCGTGGTGATCGGCGCCAACAACTCCGCCCACGACATCTGTAAAGCATTGGTGGACAACGGAATCGACACGACCATGGTGCAGCGTTCGTCGACCCACATCGTCAAGTCGGATTCGCTGATGGAGATCGGCCTCGGCGCGCTCTACAGCGAGCAGGCCGTCGCCGGCGGGATGACGACGAAGAAGGCCGATCTGACCTTCGCGTCACTGCCGTACCGCATCATGCACGAGTTCCAGATCCCGCTCTACGACCAGATCCGCGAACGCGACAAGGAGTTCTACGCCCGCCTCGAGGCCGCCGGATTCGACCTGGACTTCGGCGACGACGACTCCGGGTTGTTCATGAAGTACCTGCGACGCGGCTCGGGCTACTACATCGACGTCGGCGCCTGCGACCTCGTCGCCGACGGCACCATCAAGCTCGCCCACGGCGACATCGATCACCTCACCGAGAACAGCGTCGTCCTCGCCGACGGCACCGAGTTGCCCGCCGACGTCGTCGTCTACGCCACCGGATACGGATCGATGAACGGCTGGGCGGCGGATCTGATGGGCCAGGAGATCGCCGACCGCGTCGGCAAGGTGTGGGGTCTGGGATCGGACACCACCAAGGACCCCGGGCCGTGGGAGGGCGAGCAGCGCAACATGTGGAAGCCGACCCAGCAGCCCGGCCTCTGGTTCCACGGCGGCAACCTGCACCAGTCGCGGCACTATTCGCTCTACCTCGCCCTGCAGCTCAAGGCGCGGTTCGAGGGCATCGACACACCCGTGTACGGCCTGCAGGAGGTCCATCACCTCAGCTGAGTGCCGGGCCGAGGCGGCGGCGCCGGGATCGTGTATCGATCCCGGCGCCGCCGGCGTCGGGGTGCATTCGCACCCACTCGGTGGCTGGCCATGTTGTCCATCGGGACACGACCTCCTCGACACTTCGGCCATGGGCACGGTTCGCACCCGGAGCGCACAGTGATGCCAGTCACCCGATCACGCGAGTCCTACCTCGTCTGAATCCGGCGGGTGCGATCCGACGATGGGAGCCGCCCGTGCCCACCCGCACCCGACTGCTGGTCGCCTACCTCGCCACCCCCGGCGGCGCCGACGCCCTGTCGCTCGGCATCGATCTCGCACGCGCGCTGCACGGCGAACTCGACATCGCCATGGTCCTCCCACCGATGGGCCCCATCGAGCAGGTGGCCGCGCCCGGCAACGCCGATTACACCCGGTTCGTCGATGACCGGGCGGCGACGTGGTTGGCCGAGGCCACCGCCACCATCCCCGACGACATCGTCGCCGAAGCCCGAATCGCACTGTACGACAACGTTGCCGAGGGCCTGGTCACCGAGGCACAGCAGACCGGATGCGCGGCCATCGTGGTCGGCGGCTCCGGCGGCGGGATCGCCGGTCGCCACTCCCTGGGCTCGGTGGTCAACGATCTGCTGCACTCGTCTCCGGTACCTGTCGTCCTCACGCCGCGCGGCGCCGCCTCGAACGCCCCGCACACCCTGCGCCGCATCACCTGCGCGATCGGTCGCCGACCGGGAAGCACCGCCCTGTTCACCGCCGGCCTCGACCTGTGCGAACGCACCGGACTTCCGCTGCGCCTGGTGTCGCTGGTGACCGGAGACGACGATGCGCTGCCGTGGCGTCGTGACGACACCGACCCCGCCGTCCGGGCCGCCGCCGGCGAACTCCTCGACGGCCTCGTCGACGACGCACACACCCGCCTCGGCGCCGACCATCAGATCGCCTCCGCGGTGGTCGCCGCGAAGACGACGGAGACCGCCGTCATCTCCCTCGACTGGGACGACGGCGACATCGTGCTCGTCGGCTCCAGCCGACTCGCCCAGCCGCTGCGTCTGTTCCTCGGAACCACCGCGGCCAAGATGCTTCGTGCGCTGTCGGTCCCGATGATCGTCGTGCCCACGAGCACTTGAGCGCCGACGGCATCTCCCCGGCCGACCGGACCACCCGCCCTCGACTCCCCCGCCCTCGACCCGGAGCGCACACATGACGTCACAACCCACACCGCCGAACGCACCCACCGGGGTGCCGACGCCCATCGGTGAGATCCCCGTCGACAAGGGCCTCGCCGCCGGCAAGGTCGGCGTGCTCTCCGGCGCAATCCTCGGGATATCCACCGTCGCACCGGGTTACACCCTGACCGCGAGCATCGGACTGATCGTGGCGGCCGTCGGGCTCAAGATGCCCGCGATCTTCATCGCCGGGTTCATCCCGATGTTCCTCACCGCCTACGCCTACCGCGAACTCAATTCCGACACTCCCGACTGCGGGGGATCGTTCACCTGGTCGACGAAGGCCTTCGGGCCGTACGTCGGGTGGATGTGCGGTTGGGGCATGGTGGTCGCGACCATCATCGTGCTGTCGAACCTCGCCGCGATCGGTGTGCAGTTCTTCTACCTGATCATCGCCCAGATCGCCGACCGCCCGTCGATCGCCGACCTCGGCACCAACAAGCTGGTCAACATCGTGACCACACTCGTGCTGCTCGCGGCGGCCACGTGGATTTCGATGCGGGGCATCTCGACCAGTGAACGCATCCAGTACGTCCTCGTCGGCTTCCAGCTCATCGTCCTGTTCGCCTTCGCGATCATCGCCCTGGTGAAGGTCGCGGCCGGCGACGCACCCGCGGGCCTGTCCTTCGACATCGACTGGTTCAACCCGTTCACCGGACTGACGATCTCCGCCTTCGCGGTCGGACTCACGGGATCGATCTTCGCGTTCTGGGGCTGGGATACGTGTCTGACACTCGGCGAGGAATGCAAGGACCCCAAACGCACGCCGGGCCGTGCGGGAGTGCTGTGCGTGCTGTCGATCCTGTTGACCTATCTCCTGGTCGCCGTCGCTGTGATGATGTACGCCGGAGTGGGTGCCGAGGGGCTCGGACTGGGCAACGAGGCCAACGCCGAGAACGTCTTCGGCGCGCTGGCCACACCTGTCCTCGGGCGGTGGGGCGGCCTGATGTTGTTCGCGGCCATCCTGGTGTCGTCGCTGGCCAGTTTGCAGACGACGTTCCTGCCGGTGGCGCGGACGATGCTCGCGATGGGCTCCTACGGCGCGTTCCCGAAGAAGGTCGCCGAGATCCATCCCCGGTTCCTGTCACCGTCGTTCGCGGCACTCGTCGCCGGCATCGTGACGGCCATCTTCTACACCGTGGTGACGATCCTGTCCGAACGCACCCTGATCGACACGATCGCCGCCCTGGGCATCATGATCTGCTGGTACTACGGCATCACCGCCTTCGCGTGCGTGTGGTATTTCCGGCATGAACTGTTCACCTCGGCACACAACGTGATCTACCGCTTCCTGTGCCCGTTCCTCGGCGGCCTCGCGTTGATCATCGTCTTCCTGATCTCCGTGGGCGAAAGCATGAACCCCGACAACGGCAGCGGCGCTTCCATATTCGGGATCGGGCTGGTCTTCTACATCGGGTTCGGCCTGTTGATCGTCGGGGTGTTCGTGATGCTCTACCTCCGGGCACGGCACCCGGCCTTCTTCCGTGGGGAGACGCTTCCGCGGTCCACGCCCACGTCGACGGCGCCCTCTTCGGTGTCGTGACTCACCGTCGGCGAGCGTGCCGATGTCCGGATGGACAGGCCTCGTCAGTGAGAACATCGTTGGGGACACACATCGACAGATCGCCGACATATCGCCGAGGGAGCCGACATGCCCACGCCACGTACGCTGCTTGCCGCCTATCTACCGACACCGGGTGGTGAAGACGCCCTCGGGCTCGGCGTGCAGTTGGCGCGGTCCTTTCACGCAGACCTCGACGTCTGCATGGTGTTGCCGCCCACACCCGATGGTGCCGACGTCGAGACGGCGGCGCGCCTCGATTCGCAGGCAGCGGAATGGTTGTCCGACGCGGCCGCCCGCGTCCCCGACGATGTGGTCGCCGAGGCTCACATCGCCTTCCACGACCACGCCGCCGAAGGCCTCGTCGTCGAATCCCATCGCACCGGGTCCGCGGCCATCATCGTCGGCGGCTCGGGCGGCGGCATTCGGGGCCGCAACTCCCTGGGATCGGTCGTCAACGATCTGATGCACGTCTCCACCACCCCGGTCGTCGTCGCACCACTCGGCGCACGCGAATCCGCCTCGCCCATCACCCGCATCACGGCCGCCGTCGGTCGTCGTAGCGGCGCCACCCCACTGCTGCGCGCGGTGATCGACGGTTGCGAACGCACCGGATTTCCGCTGCGCCTCATCTCGTTGCTGACGCCCGACGGTATCGGCGGCCAGGCCGGAGACCTCGAGACCGCGGAGAAGGCTGCCGCCGAGCATCTCGCCGAACTGGTCGAGACCGCGAAACAGGCGTTGGGTGCCGACTACGACATCACTTCGGCGGTCGTCACCGGCGATGACGTCGAGGACGCCGCCGGCAAGGTCGGCTGGCACGGCGGCGACATCGTCTTCGTCGGATCCAGTCGCCTCGCCCAACCGCTTCAGCTCTTCCTCGGCGCGACCGCCGCGAAGATGCTCCGCACGCTCGAAACCGTCCCGATGGTCGTCGTGCCGAAAGACGCCTGACGCGCTCGGTTCTCGTCGACGCGGTGCGTGTGTGCTCGCGCGGTCAGTGCACTGAGCGCGCGAACGTGGGGACGCCGCGCGAACGTGGAGGCACCGCGTGAAGGCCGGCGTGGCGCGGGTGCTGTTCGTCGACGCGGTGTCTGCATGCTCACGCGGTCAGTGCAATGAGCGCGCGTAGACGGGCTCGCCGCGCGAACGTGGAGGACCCGCGCGAAGGCCGGCGTGGCGCGGGTGCTGTTCGTCGACGCGGTGCCTGCATGCTCACGCGCTCGGTGCACTGAGAGCGTGAACGTGGGGACGCCGCGGGACCGAGCAGCGCCCGCGTGAACACGACCGGTGGATGCGCGAAAAAGGGCCGGGAATGCGGTGATGCCCCGCGAAACCCGAAGGTTTCGCGGGGCATCCCGGAATGATAGTTCGGCGGTGTCCTACTCTCCCACACCGATCAGAGTGCAGTACCATTGGCGCTGGTGGGCTTAGCTTCCGGGTTCGGAATGGGACCGGGCGTTTCCCCACC